>DJEN01000106.1:0-620 GCA_002431345.1 Megasphaera sp. UBA5897
TTTGTAAGAGAACAACTGCAACTAGAAAAATCAGTCAAGGTTTGACATACACAAAAAGCCCTGTAAGGTTGCGACTTACAAGGCTTCTGTTTGTGGGGCTATTGAAAATATTGCCCTTAATGTCTATCTAGCCACTTGCAAATGTAATATGCTATTACGCTTGCCATGATAGACATAATAAAAGAAACGAAAGTAACCATTTAATACACCCCATAACTGTTACCAGTTTGGGAAGGGCAACGAATACAGTATAACATGGCTGGTCATTTATTGTCAGTAATTTATCATTCAGATATATTCATTTCTTTTTATTTTATTGACCAGTATCAAGAAGTTACGTATAATATATATAGAAACGAAAGTAAGCTTTAATACATGAAAAGCCCTGCAAGGTTGCGACTTGCAAGGCTTTTTTTGTATATAAAATATTCCCAGTTAGAGGCTAGAGATATGATGGAAGATAGCTATGTTTTCTTTTTGTTATTGATTCTTAAAATAGTGGTGTGATTTTATATTATTTTGTATAAAACAAGGACGTTTATAGGGTGTTTGCCCTTTTTTTGCCCCATTTGAAAGATTATTTGCTATGAATGGCTTAATGATGCGGTTATCCCACACTT
>DJEN01000106.1:813-1594 GCA_002431345.1 Megasphaera sp. UBA5897
TTTTTGGCTCGTTGGTTTACTTGTTTTTTACATTTCTTGTATATTTCATTGACAGTCAATTTTCGTGTGTATATACTAAAAGAGGTTTAATTGTGAGGCTTGGGGGAGCTCCCTGGCCTTGCCATATGGTTGTGCTTATAAATCATATTAATAGCCAACATGCGAGGGAGTCCGTGAGCCGGGCTGAGAGGATGCCGGAGTATCGACCGTGGAGTGGTATTTCTATGCCCTTTGCAATGGTGTGTTGGTATATAGAGAAGGGCTGTGAAGCTCTTCTTTTTTTTGTTTTTGTATGATGAATAAGAACGGAGTGGTTCGAAATGAAAATGTGGAAAATGTTGGCAGCTGTCGGAGTGATGGCTTGTTTGATGCTTGCCGGATGCGGCAATGGCGGACAGACGGACAGCAAACATGTCAAGAAACTGAAAATTGCTATTTCCCCGTATCAAGATGCCGATACGATGAAAACGGCAACAGAACCGTTGGGAAAGATGATTCAGGATAAAATGAAGGAAAAAGGCTATACCATCGACAAGGTAACGATGAATGTGGGTACGTCGTATGGTGCTGTGGGAGAAGCATTAAGTTCCGGCAGTGCCGATATGGGTTTTATTTCGGGAGCTACGTATGTTGCGTATGATCAGGATGTGGACGTACTGCTGACAGCGCTGCGGCAGGGTATTGATAAAGATACGGAAGATGTGGCAGTTTGGAATGATGGGTCTAAAGAAGCCTTTACCAACAATTTGGTGACGTATTACCGCTCAGCTATTGTCGTTGG
>DJEN01000106.1:1699-2862 GCA_002431345.1 Megasphaera sp. UBA5897
GACATGGGAAGAACTCAACGACCTTACTTGGGCTGTTATGAGTCCGGCTTCTGCATCGGGATATTTGTATCCGTCGCTGTATTTGAAAGAACATTACGGCAAAAAGATTTCTGATTTGGCCCATGTCGTGCAGTCAGATTCGTATACAACATCGACGGCACGCCTGGCTTCCGGACAAGTCGATGTACTTGTGGCATATTCCCATATTCGGGCCCATATGGCGGATAAATGGCAGTCCGTTTTCGGCGGTACCGGTGATATTTGGTCGCAGACCGGCGTAATTGGTGTTACTGGCAAGATTTATAATGATACGGTCAGTGTCAGCAAGACATCCCAGGTCATGCAGGATGAAGGGTTCCGCAAGGCACTTGGTGAATCATTGATTGAAATTGGCAAAACCGAAGAAGGCTTAAAAGTATTAAAAACGCTGGGCCATAAGGGATATGATTGGGCTAAGAGTGAAGACTATGACGGCGAACGGGCTGTACAGAAAGAATTAAAGTAATAATGTATATATTAGAAGCTAAACATGTATGTCAGCAATATAAAAAGGAAAATACAGTATTGAATGATGTTTCCCTGACTGTGCCTAAAGGGCAGTTTCTCTCTATTATTGGACCCAGCGGTGCCGGCAAAACGACGCTGCTGCGTCTCTTTAATGGCATGGTGCAGCCGTCAGCCGGTGAAATATGGGTAGACGGCAAACGGTTTGATACGCTGCGCGGTGCGAAGCGGCAAAGAGTACAGCAGACAATAGGCATGATTTTTCAGGATTTTTGTTTAGTAGAAGAAGCGACTGTGCTGCAGAATGTGATAAACGGCGCCTTAGCCGCGATGCCGTTCTGGCGTGTTGTGACAGGCCGCTTTCCCAAATCCTGCCGGGATAAAGCGATGCTTTGCCTGCAGCAGGTAGGATTAGAAAGTAAAGCCCAGGAACTGGCAGCGCATCTCAGCGGTGGACAGAAACAGCGCGTAGCGATTGCCAGAGCGTTGATGCAGGATGCGGCTGTTTTGCTGGCAGATGAACCAGCCGGCGCGTTGGATCCATGGACGGCGCATCAGATTTTGGCATTGCTGCAGACACTGCAGCAGGAAAAAGGCTTGACCGTCGTGATGAACAGTCACAGCGTAGAACAAGCGCGCCAGTTTTCCCAGCGAATTAT
>DJEN01000083.1 GCA_002431345.1 Megasphaera sp. UBA5897
ACTGTCATAGCATTCTACTTCCGTACCGCGTGCATTGCCGTTCGCTGCATTGCAGTGGATACTGACGAAAACATCTGCACCCCAGTTATTAGCGTCTTCACACACAGGGACGGTGCGGTCATCATAGTCGCTGTCATAATAGAGATTGTCGGACTGCAGTAATCTGCAGTCACAGCCTGCGGCTACTAAATATTTCATCGCTTTTGCACCGATGCTGGCAGCCACGTCGCATTCTCTCAGCCCGCTGTTGGGGTTTACTGCGCCGCTGTCGTATTTCCGGTCGTGCCCCGGATTAATGTATACTTTCATTTTGTATCATCTCCTTTTCTACTTACTGTCGATTTCACACTACCGCCAATATAACCAAGAAGCCCGCTAGCAATAGACATAGCTAGTTCATTCAGGCCATAAAAAATGGCCAGCACCAAGGCGATAATAAGCCCGATGATGACCATACAATCGGCAATATTAATTTTTTCAAACATCATGATTTATCCGACCTTCCAATGTGTCGATGCGGTGGTGGGCAGATGCGGTGGAAGATTCGACCTTGGCCAATCTTTCTGCTGCTTCCTGCCTTTTTTCGTCGATATCTCGTAGTGCCTGCTGCATCGTCTTAATTACACACGATAAACTATGAATAGATTCATTTAGTGGTCGAATAACGGAAAAATTAAAAATCGCTCCGATAACCGTAAATACAGCTGCCAAAGCCCCTATAATACCTAACCATTCCATCTTTACACCTCCTGTTCCGCGTCTTTCTTTTCTTCCGTTGGCGTGGGAAGCGGCTTTGACCGAGGGCATTTGGAATTCGTGCAAAGGTCATAAAGCAATCCTTCTTGTGATTTCATCGGCCTGCCGCATAAAAAACATTTCTTTTCTGCCATTATAATTCACCTCTTTTTTCTGCATACTCTGCTTGCAGCGTTTGCCGTTCTTTACGCAATTCATTGGCATATTCTTCGTCTTGATCGACGGTCGCCGCAACGATGATAGAGTTTTTATTATCGTCCAGCTTTGCAGCATATTCGCTGTCCAATTCGGACAACTTGGCAGCCTGTGTTTCTTCCGCTGTCGGTACGTATGCTGGTTTCGGAACAAAAGCCCCATCGCTTTGCCGGATATACTGCTGCCCGGCTTTATTATTGCCGAGCAGATTCATATAATTTTCTGTCGATACGGCAACAAAACCTTTTGCCTGATAGTCTGCAATTTCCGTATCCGTCATAAAAACGGCATCATGCGTTTCTCCGCGGGTGCCGTCATCATTAAATTTAATCAAATAATCTACTTTTGCCATGTCTGGCCTCCTTGTACAATAAAAATAAAAAGGACGTGGTAGTATGCGCAAGCCAAACGGCTATGGCAGTATTAAAAAATTATCAGGCAACCGGCGGCGGCCGTACGTATTTGTTGTAACGCAAGATGGCAGACAAAAGCCCGTCGAGTATTTCTGTACTCAAACCGAGGCTGAAATCTATGCTGCAGACTACAATAAAATACATCATAATCACTCTCTTCCCGACCATAAAATGACATTTGCCGAATTGTATTATCGTTGGCTGCCAGTCCACACAGCAGACACCATCCCGTCAAAATCAACGCTGTGCAGCTATGAAAACTCATTCAAACATTTGTCTTCTCTGCATCAGGAACCGTTTCCCGATATAAAATACATGGACTATCAAAGAATCATTGATAACATGCGAAAAAGCGGGCTGTCATATAGCTCGCTTAAGAAAGTACGGTCGCTCATTTCATTGCTCTCTCAGTATGCCAGCAAGATTGAACTCACCAGCAAAAATTATGCCCCGCTCTTATCCATCGGAAAGAATCGGCAAGTCCGCCCGCACAAGCCATTTAGTCGGCAGAAAATTAACCGCTTATGGAAGAACATCGAGACTGCCAACGTTGATACCGTGCTGATACTTCTCTATACGGGCATGAGAGTCGGAGAGCTGCTTCATCTGCATAAGTCAGACATCAACATCAGGCAGCGTTTCATCCGGATCACCAAGAGCAAAACTGCGTCCGGCATCCGGGTCATTCCCATCCATCCCAGAATTCTTCCATTGATTATTGCCAGGATGGATTCCCCTGGAGCCACTCTCCTGAGTAATGCCAAGGGAAAGCCCTATGACTACAGCCGTTATTGCATCATCTGGTGCTCAGTCATGCAGCTCATCAATGCTGCCGGCCACACGACCCACGATTGTCGGCACACGGTCACAACACTGCTTGATAATGCCGGTGCCAATGAGACGGCCAAGCGGCGCATCTTAGGGCACGCGGGCGGCGATGTCACCGAGCGCGTCTATACCCACAAAAACATCAGGCAACTCCGAAAATGCATTGAGCTGCTGAAATAATTTGTTACTAGTGCGCTACTGATTGCCTTCCAGCACCGCCGATGAATGGCCATACGATGGCATGGCGGGTAGTGTTACTATTGCTACTTATCAAGATAGCAGAATCAACACCTGTTTTATTTTTTTTTGATTTACTAAACTGGGCTTATTTTTCTATTTTTCGTATTTCTCATTAATGTAAAGTTTTTGATAATGTAAAGAATTCTAACAACGGCTCTGACCTGTCCTATCCTTTTCTACAGTGGGGAAAGGCACCGTATGAAAATCTCGTAGCAACGGCAACGTTTGCGATTGCCTTTTCAAATATCGACTATATCGGGGTAGCTACTGGCATTTTGGAGGATGATTCCCAAGCATTTGTGCGAGGTATCTTGCGTAATCATAAAACTATTGTCAGCTGTTTATTTAGAGCATCCGAAACAGGCGGTCCCGCAGCTGAATATGTCGTTATCGGCAGATAGCTACCCATGATAGCTTAAAATCATTAGCGGTTGAAGAATAAACCTTGAAACTTGTTACTGATGGATTAGCGCCAATTGTTTGCAGCTGATTGCTCGCAGTCGCTCCCGCATCGATAGCTACAAGCGATAGGAGGATAGCAACCGTTATCGGATAATACACGTCCCAGTTATTGCCGGCCCCTTGCATTCCCCACTGTCTAAATACCAATGGTTATGCAGTGTGCTGCCGGTTTATCATTTCCAGATGTGCGCAGCGCAAATCCACTTAGGGACTTGTTATAGTCTTCTAAAATTGATACGCATTGCCTAAAGTCTCCATCAGATTTGCTTACAACTCCGGTCGCGACAATTTTATACCATTGTGTGTAACAGACCGGAAGGTATACTGTTGATGTATTCCCTGCAGGCGTACTCGTAGATACCCACTGTATAATTAGTCCTCCCATTAATTTTCCAAAATTTACATATCCGTTTTGTGCCATGAGTCCACTGATACCGAGCGCCGGTACTGTAAATTTACTGCCATTCCAGTTTACTGCCAAATTGTTTTGCAAATTGCTCAAGATAGATGCAATGCTTGCTGTTGGTTCTTTCATCCAGCTGTCCTGCCCCGTTACTTTAGTAAACATATTCGCTAAATTCGACAATAAATTTGTCAGGGTATTTTTATCAGCTGTCGGCGCAAGCGTGTCATTGATAGTGAGTGCTAAGCTTTTATGTGCATCGGCATCATTATCATGTTCGCTAATCATTTTTTCAACATCGCTTTTATGCACATACACGATAGACGAATCAATCGTTACTGAAATATTTGCCGAAGAATTGACAACTAAATTTACGACTATCCGATTTTCATCAGACGGCGTATCCTTGCCTGGAATGTAATCGTAATTATTACCAGCGTTGGAGTATGCATACAGCATTTCCGCACCGTCATCAAGTTTTGCAAATACGCCTAGTTCCCGGCTGATAAATCCTTTTTCCAGCTCCGTATTGCTCACATCAAACGTCAGTACTAATTTTTCAGGTTTCGAATCATCTACGTCCGTAATTGGCAATGTCATTTTCGGGGCTTTTAAATCTGTAAATGTTTCCATATTATCATCATCTTCAAGCGTTCCGCTTCCGAGTTTTCCGCACGTAAAAGTAAGCGTGTGCGTATTTTGTGCTTGTATTAGCATTTGTAACCCTTGTTTTGTAAATTGTAATGCTGGAAATTGTGCCATGTTATGATCCTCCTATATTTACTTTTTTGTAATGATGTACAACAGCACCTGCCGTGTATTGAGCCATATCTTTTACGTTTATCGTATACCCACTAGCCATATCGACGGCCGTTTTTGTATACGTCTGAACCGTTCCGGCACCATGATGTATTAACGTTCCCGTTGTATACGTAATCAATGTAAAGCCCAAGTGAGCCGGTATATATGTAGCAATGGCTGTTCTAAGTGCTTTATAATCCGTCACTTGTCCGCCATGATACAGAATATCTATGCTATAGCTTTCCGGATGGTCAATGATAAACGCTTGACCATCTGCTACATACAAATTAACCAACGTAGTAAGGAAATCTAATGTAACAGTATTATTACCATTGATTTTTTGTATAATTGCTTGCCGCCGTGCGTCTATAGTTTTGCTGGTATCTGTAGTAATTCCTAAAAACTCTTCCCAGCTGTCGAGCCCCCATGTTGCTGTGGCCACGAAGAACTGCTTCGTTATATCTATCAGTGCCAGCCGTTGTTTTTCGTGTTCTTTTGACAAGCTCTCCAATGTTGCCGAAAAAGCCGGGTCCTGTTCTAAAAATTGTGGTAAATATCGTTTTAAATCGACAGGAAAAAGCCGCATAAAATTAAAATCAGCCATTGATAA
The DNA here is from genome assembly GCA_002431345.1 of Megasphaera sp. UBA5897. Lineage (GTDB taxonomy): Bacteria > Bacillota > Negativicutes > Veillonellales > Megasphaeraceae > Megasphaera. The sequence continues at coordinate 4,709 of DJEN01000083.1, forward strand.
TCACCTCAGTACAATGCGCCATCTGTTCCGCTGTAACGCTGACTAGGGTGGTACTCCCGTTGATGGATAGTAATTCGTAGTCGCTAACACCACAGCTGGCATCTTCCAAAATCAGCTTTCCTAGCATAGCACAAGTGACGCGAAGATTGTCGAACCGATGAGAAGCGAAATATGTATTGATAAGATTCTGGATGGCTGTGGCACTGGCGTTTTTACTATCAAGCGGCTTGATAGCCACTTTGATGTTAAAGATAACAGGCGCCGCCACTGTAACCGTCGCTCCAATAGGACGGACGCTTTCAATGTATGATAAAACCTTGTTTTGTAAATCGCTGGACGCAGGATTACCATTGGTATCCGTAATCAGCACCTTCACGGTTCCGTTACCATTCCAAAGCGGCAAAACAATCGCTTTGCCGACCCCGGCGACGGATGTCGCCCACTGGAGGTATTCATTTCTATTTCCCGATGTTGCAGGCTGCTGCACTTTAAAGATAAGACGGTTAAACAGTGAATCATCATCTTCTTCATCAAAGCCATCATGCATCGCATCGGCATTAGTAACGCTGCTAATACCGGGGATAGACATTGGAATTTTCGTAACAGTTTTTGCCGCAACATTGCCTACGATTCCGGGTGTTGTACATTCTACCGGTATGTTCCCTGTTTTAGATATGGTTACCGCTGTAGTGGTTTGGAATGAGATGCCTGTTTCAGTCTGAAAAATACTGCCAAGCGGGACAACACCATTTCCGCTAACAGTCACAGTCCCGACAGCACGAACCGCATTTTTTCGAAAAATACCATGCTCTTCTGCCCGCATTTCCAAATATTCGCCCCAGCTTGACCGGGCAAAGGCTGCTTTATAAGCTTGCTCCAATTCCACTTCTGTTTTGGCGAACTCAATGCTGTTTGCCGCTAACGAATCATATGTAAACGTTCCTTCATAGCTAGATACTTTCCCCCCAACATTTTGCTGGAGTTCGGCTAAGATATTTCCTTGTTCACGTGCTTCATACATCAACATTCACCTCCCCATAAATTGTCGTCAGTTTGATGGATATGTTTACTGTGTCTCCTTTATGTACGACATCAATACTATCAAGGCTCTTGATATACGGATTTACCATCAGGCATTCAATAATAACGCGCTTAATTTCACTGTATCGCTGTTGCACGCTCATGACTTTACCAATGAACGGACGTAGTTCAATACCGTACTGCCAGCTATACGCCAAATAGCGGAAGCGTTCTGTACTAAGAGCCTTGTAGGTCCATATCTTTATTGCGTCATCGCCTTCGACTATCCGATGCTTTCCTTCGGTATCATAGAGAAAACAGTTATTTTCAAAGTCCCATGCGTATTCCTTTGGTGCTGGCAAATCCGACGTATATGTATTGGCTGAAACAGTCCCAGTAAACGGATATTCCACACTCATAATTTCACCCCGCTGTCTGCCAGCCAGTAGAGCTGCTCGTTCTGGCCATAGATTGGTATAAGCAAAACAAGCGTTCCCGGCTTTAGCGTATCAGTCCACGTTTCGTCATTATCAATTGGATGGTTGTGACTTTCATACGCAGCTTCCCCAGAGCCTCCAGCCCGGTTGCTGGTTTCCCCTACCATATGGCGGGTATAGCCTGGTAGCAGATATCGTGAGCAATACACGTCTTTAGCTGTAATTTCGATATTGTTTATCTTAATAACTAAATTTGGTGGCGGAGTATCAACGATGCCTACCTGCGCGCCGCGCGGCAGTTCCGACCGCACAATACCATGCATGGTATCAACAATTCGGGCCATAGACTGTGACGCCGACGGGATTTGAGTACTATTCATAAATTATCTGCCTCCTTATTACGTCTTTTGCTGAACGCGAATAACCTTATCAGGCATAGAACCATAATCAGAGACACTGCCGCGATGAATCATACGATAACCTGCTTTCGTTGAGTTATCCCAGCAACCGCCGCTACCGTCACAAACACCACAATGCCTGCCGCTCCAGATGCAAATATCGCCCGGGCTGGCGTAGCCATTCCATTCTTCTTCAACATAACCATTGGCCGCACACCAGTTTTCTAACCCATCAACACTTTCAATGCTTGAATTTGCCAAGTTTACGAAATCAGAATTGTACTGTGCAGCAAACGTCTTGACTGCCCGTACACAGCCATTGTCCCCGAATGATGCGCCTTCCAGATTGGCTGCCGCTTCTGTAACAAGAGACAAATCAGCTCTAATAGTTGCCGTTCCACGCTTATACCGCGGCGTTTCCATTCCGATTTCACCGCTGTCAATGCTGGCTTTGACGGATTCTGCTGCAGCAGCGCGGCCTCCTTCTGCATAACTGTCTTCCCCGGAGCGTTCAATGTTTTGATTGAACCAATCCGCAGCCGCTGCAGGAGAGCTGTCCGGAATCTGGCTTCGTAAGTCGCCATTTTCCACCATCGTGACATAATAAATCTGATTTTGGTTGTTGTACGGCTCCATATTATGCTCTTGGCAATATTCAACATACTTAGGCCAGCGGTCTTCATTATCAAGCTGAAAAAGTCCTGTATGGCTGCCATTTGAAGCCTTCGGGTCGTAGCTGTTATCTTCCTTGCGAATATTACCTAAGATGCCTGCCGCTTGATTATCCGTAAAACCTAAAGAGCGCATATAGCTGTATGCCCCTTGTTCACTTTGCGAGTATTGCCCGGTACCATATTGAGATTCTTTCGGTTTGTCCTCTTTATTCATGATATTCTCAAATTCAATTTCAAGCCGCATTTCATGAATACCGTTTTCGAAAGTGTGGGTATCCGATTTAATCCAAAAATTACCGCTCAATTCTGTCAAAATATCATTAATTTGAATGGAATACGAAGATTTTGCCGCATAGTTTCCTATCATTTGGATAACACCGGATCGTTCCGGCCCTTTGAAAAGTTTATTGATTTCCGTTTGAACATTATCGTTTGGATTCGTCTTATAGACATCTTGAACCATAGAATATTTCTTAATCCAATCATCTTTTGTCTGGTAGCCCGTGACATTGCCCTGCTGGTCTGTAATCATAACACTGTCAACAAGGTCCTCGATGGATTCCCGATACTGGCTGTTTTCAATGTTTGTAAACTGATTGGCTTCCATGCCTTCGATAAGCTCACCCTTCTTGATAACGTCCAGCTCATTCCCACGCATTACCGGATGAAAAAGGACATCCGGCTCCTCTTTATTTGCCTTGCTGGCATTGATTTGATTGGCTGCATCCGTATAGGCAATCATAATAATCTGGTATCCTGTCTTTTCTTGGGCAATAAACGATGTTTTCTTTCCTGTTTCTGCCAGTTTACCTACTTTAATGCCTAGTTCACTGCATACTGCTTTAGTAATATCTTCAGCCAGCATATCCGTGAATTTCCGTGTCGTTTTTGAGCGGCAAAGAATAAACAGATTATCATACGCCGTAACGGTCACCGTGGACTGCTGCACGTCTTTCTCAATGTCATAAACATTGCCTTGAAACTGCAGGTTTCCATCTTCGTCATAGCCATAAACGGTTTCACCACAGTTGACAACATAATTCGGCAGGTTAGGGTCTCTGGCGTCCTGCACATATGAAAAAACAAGTTTTCGGGCAACATTTAACCGAGAGCCTTCCCAAGTAATTTTCCCTGTAATGAGCTGAGAAATATCATCCATCGACTCTGTCTGTTTAGTCGTTGTTTTTCCATCCTTGTCTTTCGTTGTTTCTGTCTTGATGCTCTTGTGTTTAATAATCAATTCTTAATCACCCATTTCCGGATGTCGTTCGCATGATTGATAGCCAAGTTCTTCAAGTTATTACTTTTGACGATACGGCGCCAATGATTGTAATCCCCATAAGCTTTCTTGGCCACGTCCATAACATCGCAGGCCTTTTGAAAAAGGGCTTTCCCTTTATTGACATTCGCTTGTTCTTCCTTTATTTTCTGATCCAAATCAACAGGCCGGACTTTGAGGCCTGTTGTATCGTCAAGCGGTTTATCGTTGTTAGCTGTCGGCACATTTAGCTCTTTGTATTCTGTAAAATTGAGCGTGTAATAGATATCACGGCTGCCATCCTGCTCCCAATAAGAAAACTCCATGATAGCCATCTGTAAATTAACAGGTGAATCCGTAATAATGACACGCACCGGCTTGCGTGCTGCCTTCCATTCCGTAATTTTTTCAACGCATGCCGTTGGTTCTAAGATGTCACCAACAACAAAAGGATAATCATGTGATGTCGATGGGAAAAAACCAGAAAAAGATAACGTTCGTGCTTTCGGCATCCCAAATACTAAAGCCTCCCCGACTTGGGTAATATCGACTACTTTATTCTTCTGCCCATCGCCAATACTATATTTTGCTGGCGTAACCGGTATGATGAGTTTTCCTGTCGGACCTTCAAGGATAATCTGACGACGGGCACCGCTGCCGCCGGATGAAAAAATGGCAGACAATATTTCTATTGTGTTTCCTAATTTTCCAAGTCCCATTAATAAGCTCCTCCATAATTTAGGCTGCTTTGTGAAATGAATTTAGCCAGTTTATACGCAATCCGGTCGATGTCAGCTTCTTCACGAACATAGAAGGTATTCCCCTTGACCACGACCGGCCCGCTGCTGCTTGAAAGGCTGCTGCTAATTTCAGCCTGTATCATCCGTTCTGTCGTGGCATGCGGGTAGATACGGCTTCCCTGCGGCAAGTCAACGATTTCACCGCCTCGTTCATTGATTTCTGTCCAGCCGCCGGAAAAGTACGTTGAACCCGTAGCATTATGGCCAAAAACACTCCCTACATCGAAATGGAAAGAACTGGCCGAAGAACGAATATCGGCAAATCCTTCCTGAATATCTGTCCAGGCACTGTGTGCCCGCTCGGAAAGCGGTCCCCATACATTTTCCTCAAACCATCCCGTAATTCCATTCCAGGCAGTCTCTGCATCTGATGCTGCCGAAGAAAAGGCATTTGAGATATCACTTTTTAGGCTGTTGGCACCACTGCTGACTTTGTTCCAAGTGTTGCCAGCCCAATCTCCTAAATCGTCCAAGTAACCGCCGGCTGTAGTTTCCGCATCAGCAAAGGCCTGGCTCCATTCTGCATTCTTCTCTTCAGCAACCTGGCAAATTAACCGCCAAGTGCCTGAGCCTGCCTGTTTAACGCTTTCCCAAGAGTCTGCCATCCCTTGACTAAGGGAATTTTGCCTTTCTTCCAGCCAGTCGGCCGTATTGTCAAAAACTTCACGCCACTGCGCATTCTTTTCGGAAAACTTCTGCGTAATAGAATCCCAATTAATACCTTGGAAAGCCGCAGCAATCTTCTGGCCCAGCCAGTCTCCGCCAAGTCCGCCTGCAATGCCGCCGATAACACCACCGATGGCGGCCCCGGCAGCCGTACCCGCTCCAGGGGCAGCAACACTACCAATACCGGCGCCTACCTTTGCTCCCAACAGCCCGCCCGCCTTCATGCCGGCAAAGCCACCCGCAAGCCCGGCCGCGTCTCGCCCTAACGTCGAGAGCTTCTCGTCTTCCGGGGCATAGGCAACGTCCAGCCCCATACCAACCGCACCCAGTGCTGCTCCAATCCACGGCAAGCGTTTTAGCCAGCCACCCATTCGGGACAAGGGTCCTGTTTTAGGCGTTCCCTTTGGGGTACCTGGTGCAGGCGTTCCTGGGCCAGGTGTTGGCGCTCCAGGTACTTCTGATGGAGTCGGTGTGGTTCCTTTACTGTTAATAATGACATTGGTCGCTGTAACCATCATATCTTTGACGGATGATGTACTCGGCAAGCCATTTATTGGTATATCTTTGGGCAGCCCTTTCGGGATACCTTGAACAGCGTCTTTGACTTTCTTGGCGAGGTCATAAATTTTCTTCAGGCCAAAGACAAGCGCACCTCCGGCCAGTATCGAGCCTATGCCGTCAAAGGCTAAAAACTTGTTTTTCAGGTCATTGATGCCTTCGCCAATCAAGGCCAAAATAGAACGAATCCCAAGGCCATTCTTTTCTACATTGCCACTAAAATGGCTCAAAAGTTTATCCGCTTCTTGGATAAAATCGCGCAGGCTAGTACTGGCTTTCCCTTTCATCAGTGACATCGTAAACGCATCCCAGTCGCCAGACAGATATTCTAAATCGCCCCGCAAATTATCCATACGAATAGCAGCCATTTTCTTGGCAGCACCTGTTGATTTATCAATGGCATTAGCCAGCGAGTTATATTTTTCATCAGTTTCGTTGACTATCCCCAGCAGACCCGACATCCCAGCATCGCCAGCCAGCGCCTTTGCTACTTGTCCCTGCTCTGCTGGGGTCAGCGTCTTAAATCCTTTTCGGATATCTGACAAGATGTCACGCAATGGCCGCATTTTTCCCTCGGTATCGGTAAGGGATATGCCGAGTTTATCCATAGCCGCGGCCGCTTCCGGCGGCTGGGATATCATTCGAGTAAAAAGTTCTCGGAGCCCGGTGCCTGCCTGCTCCCCTTTAATGCCAGCGTCAGCCATCGCACCAATCGCCAGCGCTGTATCCTGAATGCTGTACCCTAAAGCGCCTGCCAGCGGTGCAACATACTGAAATGTATAGCCCATTCTTCCGACATTCGTATTTGAACTGGTTGCTGCGGCGGCTAAAACATCAGAGAACATAGTTGCATCTGAAGCAGACAGTTTAAACGAGGTCATAGCATCTGTTACAATGTCAGACACGCGCCCTAAATCTTCACCGGATGCAGCGGCTAGATTCATAACGCCAGGAAGCCCGGCAATCATCTCGTCCGTTTTCCAGCCTGCCATGCCCATGTATTCCAAAGCCTGCGCCGACTCTTTAGCCGAGAATTTTGTTTCTGCGCCCATACGCATAGCGGAATCTGTTAAACGTTGGAATTCATCATCAGTTGCCCCGGAAATAGCCTTGACAGCACTCATTTCCTGCTCAAAATCCATATAACCTTTTATTGCATCATAGACACCAAAACCAATACCCGCAACGCCTGCCATTTGCATGCTGGTCCCCATGAGCATCCCACCAGCCATGCCGGATAGTGTATTTTTCACGTTTTGCAGGTTATTATCTTTTAATGCGTTAGCCTTTACGTTTAGCGCTACGGTATACGCCTTGCCTTGCAACCCGGTCAGTTCCGATTTTACTTTGTTAATTTTCTCCGTGGCATTGTCTTTAGCGCGGATAGTTGCTTCATAGACACCGCGGATACCTTGAAATGAGCGTTTTGCTCGATCAGCTTGCCCTGCTGCCTTGACGGCTTCTGTTCCGGCCTTTCCTAGTCCTGCTGCCGCTGTATCTGAGGCAGCACCTGTGCCTTTCAGGGTTTCTGTCAGACCTTTGAAGCCGCTGCGCGCTTTATTCACTTCCGCGGTAAACTGGTCTTTTAATTCCAGCGTCGCACTTAGTACGTAGTTACTCATGGCCTAACAGTCCCCTTTCCTGCCAATGCCAAGTCCAGCTCTCGCTTTTGTTCAAGACAAATGGCTTCATAACAAAAAATCTTTTCCAGCTTGTTCAATCCAAAAAACCAATCCAATGTATGCCCTCTGAGGACTAAGAAAGCTGCCGCAGCCGCTTCCCAGTCCTCCTGTATTAGTTTTTTACGTCTTCATGTACCTTAGCATCAATGTTTTTGCCATACCCCGACAGCTGCGAAATCTTGCGGGCAATGGCTGGGACTTCGCCAGCGTCAAAGAGTTTATCAACAATGTCTGTCGGTTCCGCACAGCCATATGCCTGCTGCAGCGTAGCATCTTTCAAATCCGGCTCAACAACTGTATTTAGAATACAGTATTCATCAGAGCCTTCGGTAATGGCCATAATGTCTGCCATAAGACCTTT
>DJEN01000101.1:0-5688 GCA_002431345.1 Megasphaera sp. UBA5897
AAAGTACACATTATTGTAAGACGTTGAAATATATGACTTATTACACAGAAAAATGAGAAAGGAGGTATCTAAGTAGTGCTGGTTACTATACGGGCTGACCTGATGAAATTACAACAGTTAGGGGTGCTAGATACACTTTTTGTTGATAAAACGACTAAAAAGCATATCTTGTGGGGAACGAATGCATACCGTGCATATGGAGAACGATATGCACAAGACAGTGAAATATTTGTGACCCTAGTCCTTTTTAATTCGTTCGATGTCATTAAAACGAGAGCAAGAAAAGCCGTTGAACAGCAAGTGGATCGGACGAAGCTTCATGGAGAAGTAGCTACGCCGCTTTGGGTATGCAATAAGATGATTGATGCTATTGACTGCGACTGGTTTGGAATAGAAAAATTGCCCAATGATGCTTGGCAGCATATAGATACTCTTTTCCAGAGCACAAAAAAATCTTGGATGAAGTATGTCGATAATAAACGACTGGAAATTACGTGTGGCGAAGCACCGTATCTCATACAACGATATGATGGAACGAATGGAAACATGATACCTGTAGAAGAACGAACAGGAATTTTAGATAGAAAGCTCCATGTCGTCTCTGCTTATGCAGCAACACAAGAAAAATGGATTCATTGGGCTACTCGTGCTTTGGAAGCAACGTTTGGATATGAGTATCAAGGGGATAATCTTTTGATTGCGAGAGTAAATGTTATCAAGACGATTATTGAATTTTATACACATAAATGGAATGAGATACCAGACGTAAGAATTTTAAAACGATTGGCAAATAAAGTTACGTGGAACTTGTGGCAAATGGATGGATTAACTGACACAATTCCTTGTCATAGGAATTTTATAGAAGAAATATCTCTTTTTGATGAACCGATTAAAAATATTACACCATCATTATGTAAGATTTATGACTGGAGAAATACGAAGAAAAGTATTGTATTTGCAACCATGAAAGGCAGGCAGACGGGTATGAAATTTGATTATGTAATTGGTAATCCGCCTTTTCAAGAAGATACTAAAGGTGCTGGTAGACAAGCAAGACCACTTTATAATTTGTTTTTTGAACAGATAAAAGATATGAGCCCTAAAAGTATTTCTTTAATTATGCCATCACGTTGGTTTTCTGGGGGGATGGGATTGAATAAATTTAGAGAAGAAATGATGAATGATCGTTCTATAAAAGTGATTTTTGATTATACAAATGCTAAAGATTTATTTCCTAATAATAGTGTTAGTGGCGGAGTAAATTTTTTTGTATGGAAAAGTAATTATAAAGGAGATTGTAGATTTGTAAATACTACAAATGGTGTAAAAACAGAGTTAACACGACCATTGAATGAATTTTCTATATTAGTTAGATATAACCAGGCTGTTGATATTATTCGTAAGGTAAGATGTTGTACTCAAAGGTATCTTACTGATATAGCAAGTGGATTAATGCCATTTGGATTATCTACTAATTATCGTGGCAATATGAATAGAACTAACGATAATGAACTTATATTACATGCAACCAATGGATGCACATATATATCGAAGACGAAAATTAATAAGGGTTTTGAATATATTGATAAGTATAAGGTATTAATAAGCAAGACAGGGGCAGAACACGCTGGGGAACCTAATAAAGAGGGAAAATTTAGAGTTATTCCATCTTCATTAAAGGTTATTGGCCCTAATGAGATATGTACACATTCTTATTTTTTGATAGGATCAACGGAAAAGAAAGAACTAGCAGAAAATATATGCAAGTATATGAAAACACAATTTGTTAGATTTTTAATGCTTATAGCTATGAGTGGATTTGGATTGTCAAAAAATACTCTTATTTTTGTTCCACTTCAAGATTTTACTAAAAACAGCGATATTGATTGGTCTCAAACAATATTAAATATTGATCAGCAATTCTATAAAAAATATAAGATGACACAAGAAGAAATCAATTTTATTAAAAGCAATATAAAGGAGATGAGATAGCATGAATATTCAAAAGCAAATTCATCCCTATAAGCGTATTATTCCCATGATTTATGCTTATAACACTCCTGGTATTCCGTATCATGAAGGATGGACTAAGATTGGTTATACAGATAGGCAAACTGTTGAAGAACGTATAAAACAACAGACACATACAGCTAATATTAGGACAGAACTGGCTTGGTGTGATAATGCGATGTATAAGGACGGCTCTGGTGAATATTTTCATGATTATGATTTTCATACGTATTTAACATCCAGCAAAAATGTGCTAAGGGAACCAAGAACAGAATGGTTTAAAATCACCGGTTCCGTTTCACAACAGTATTTTAATGAATTCGCGACTAGAAAATATAAACTTTCCGAAGAAAAAATCGAGTATACATTACGAAAAGAACAACAAAAAGCAGTTGAGATGACTGAGTCATATTACCGAAGCGGTGGTGATGAATTTCTTTGGAATTGCAAGCCTCGTTTTGGTAAGACATTATCGGCGTATGATTTAATTAGAACCATGAAGTTTAAACACGTTCTTGTTGTTACCAATCGGCCATCTATTGCAAATTCTTGGGCAGAAGATTTCCAAAAATTTATTAGTTGGCGAAAACCACGAATGCTTTTTGTCTCTGATTCAGATGCTTTAAAAGAAAAAAATGGAGTTTTTACAAGAAATAAATACATAGATTATTGTCTAAAGAATAAATCAGAAGATATACCCTATATTTGTTTTGAATCCTTACAAAATTTGAAAGGCTCTGCTTTCTTGGGCGGAAAATTCGATAAATTGGAATGGATAACAAAAGCTCGCTTTGATTTACTTATTGTAGATGAATCACAAGAAGGGGTAGATACCAAGAAAACAGAGAAAGCCTTTAAAGAAATTCGCCGTATTCATACGTTGTATTTATCTGGTACTCCATTTAAACAATTGGCAGAAGGACGTTTTTCTAGCAGTCAAATTTATAATTGGACTTATGCCGATGAACAACAAGCTAAAACTGCATGGCATAGTGAGACGATAAATCCGTATGAACGCCTTCCTCGATTATCTATGTTTACCTATCAAATTTCCCCTATGCTTACAGGACAATTAAGGCAAGGCATTGATTTTTCAGAGGATGAACATAGGGATTATGCATTTGATTTGAATGAGTTTTTTAGTACGAATGAATCTGGAAAATTTGTTCATGAAGATGAGATAAAGAAATTTATTCATGCCCTGTCTACGCAAAAAAAATATCCTTTTTCTACGCCGGAACTGCGAAAGCAATTAGCACATACCATGTGGTACATGAATCGTATATCCAGTGCGAAGGCGTTAGAAAAGCTACTGAAGGATGATCCTGTCTTTTGTGAATATAAGGTTGTTATTGCAGCTGGTAATGTGAAGCAAAATAATGAGGTTTCTGAAGCGGAAAATCAGAAACAATCTAAAGCATATGATTTGGTGAAGCAATCTATCAAAAATTATGATAAGACCATAACGATTACAGTAGGACAGCTTACGGTAGGTGTGACCATTCCGGAATGGAGTGGTGTACTTATGCTATGCAATTTACAAAGCCCATCAGCCTATATGCAGGCGGCTTTTAGAGCACAGAATCCATGTAGCTATACAGCAGAAGATGGAAAGCGATATATGAAGGAAACGGCATATGTTTTTGATTTTGATCCTGCTCGTACGTTAATTATCTATGACCAGTTTGCCAACGATTTAATGCAAGACACGGTAAATGGTAGTGGAACAATAGAAAATCGTAAAAAAAATATCAAACGACTACTGAACTTTTTCCCTGTCTTAGGGGAAGATGACCAAGGAACTATGATCGAGTTGGATGCGGCTAAAGTTCTATCTATTCCAAGAAGGCTAAAATGCACAGAAGTAGTCCGTCGTGGTTTTATGTCCAATTTCCTATTTGCCAATATTACCAATGTTTTTGGAGCTCCTAACGAAGTGCAAGCAATTTTGCAAAAAATTATACCAGTTCAGGAAAATTCGAACTCAAAAAATTTGTCAACTCCACCGGATATTCCATTAGATGAGAATGGTAATGTCGCTTTGCCGGATGCGATGGTTATTGGTCAATCACAAGATATCTTCGGAGATAAAATCTATGGTGAAATCAATGAACATTTGGAACAGTCAATGCAGGATGTAATCCATACAACAACGTTAAATACAACTCACGATCAAATACGTCAAACTATTGATGATTATAAAAGACAAGTAAAAGATATGATTACCGCAGCCGTGATGCCCCCTTTATCTGAACAATACGGACTGAACAAATCTCAGCAAAAAAAAGCCGCAAAGAATATTGCTGTTACTATTGATGATACATTTGATGTAATTGCCGACGATTATATGAAGAACACCAATATTGCGCGAATAAAATATCAACATAGCCTTGAAGAGGCAGGAACATCCAAACAAGTCAAAGAAGCAGAAGATAAGTTAAAGGATATTATGCAAGCTGCATTGGATACGATGAATCAAAGTATGAAAAAAGCGACGCAAGAAATTGTGGATAATAAGCCTAAGGATTTGGTTAGGCAATTAGAACATCATAAAGCAGAACAAAAAAAGAAAAGCTATGAAGATAAAATTCGTGACCATTTAAGAGGTTTTTCTCGAACGATTCCCAGTTTTCTGATGGCCTATGGCAATAGAGAATTTACGCTAAAAAATTTAGATAAAGGTATTGAACCTAAGGTTTTTGAAGAAGTCACGGGAATCACAATGGAAAATTTTCGCCTTCTTAGAGATGGTGGCGACATTTTTGATGAAAAAACCGGTGAAATGATTCCTTTTAAAGGACAATTATTTAATGAACAAGTATTTAATGATTCAGTTCAAGAATTTTTGGATAAAAAAGAAGCATTAGCTAATTATTTTGATGAAGGGCAGACACAAAATATTTTTGACTATATTCCACCACAGAAAACCAATCAAATTTTTACGCCTCGTTGGGTAGTAAAAAAGATGGTGGACCTCTTGGAAAAAGAAAATCCGGAATGTTTTGCAGATCCCAATCATACGTTTGCAGACTTGTATATGAAATCGGGAATGTATATTGCCGAAATCGTTACCCGGCTTTATCAAAATAAGCAGATGAAGGAGTTATTCCCGGATAATGCGGAACGATTGAATCATATTTTTGCTAAGCAAGTATATGGATGTGCGCCGACAGAAATTATTTATCGTATTTGTCTGCGATATCTCCTTGGTTTTAGCGATAAGGTTCATATAAATACACATCATATTGAGCTTTGTGATACATTGGTATATGCTAAAAAAGGTAATCTGATGGAAAAGATAAACCAGCTGTTTTGTATGTGAGCGTCTGTTGGGTAAGCGTAGAAGAAATCGATAAATGAAAAAAGCCATGAACGCATGATATGATTTTTATCCATACGTTCATGGCTTTTGAGTTTATTATAACGCCTGAAAAAACCGCATACCTTGCGGTACACGGCCTTCTTCAAGATTAAATATACAGAGGAGAGTCGATGTACCACCATCGGACTATCTCTGTTTTTTATTGTATCATATTCGGCAGTAAAAAGAAACTGTATGACATAGAAATCTAGGATTTTTGAGCTTGCCGTCCGAACATAAATTTGTTAAACTTAATACATGAGGTAGTTCGATGTATTCGGTTTTCCTTGCGAGAGCGAGGTGATCAGCATGAGTGT
>DJEN01000101.1:5816-32307 GCA_002431345.1 Megasphaera sp. UBA5897
ACCATTGAAAAAAACCGCATACCCTGCGGTACACGGCCTTCTTCAATCTTCAAAAACTAGAGGAGAGCCGATGTACCACCATCGGACTATCTCTGTTTTTATTTTAGCATAGTTTGTAAAAAAAAGGAAGAAAATACGTAGTGGTTGACGTGTTGTAGGAAAAGATGACTATAATGATATGCATGAAAAATAAATTTCATTTCTTTTTTGATGGGAAATATGACTGTCAACCAAACTGAATCAACAAATCGAAGTAGCTTGGTTGGCTGGCATACGTAAACGTATTGGGAGCAATATGAAAGGAGAGACTGCAGGGTGCAGAAATGGAAGTATGTAATAGGGATATGTTTATGCTGGTGTATTGTGGGATATGCAAGCTGTTGGGCAGATGGGGCCAAAAGAAATAAAGGAAATGTACTGCGTCCTGGAGATACGATTGCTGTCATATCGCCTGCAAGTCCTGCAGATACAGCGGCTAGAAAGCCGGCGGTACAGTTGCTCCGGTCTTGGGGATATCATGTCGTGCAGGCACCGGTACGGCAGTATGGGTATTTTGCCGGCACTGATGAAGAACGAGCGGCAGAGCTGAATCACTATTTTAACGATGACCATGTTCAGGCCATCCTTTGTGCCAACGGTGGGTATGGCTCGGCACGGATTTTGGATAAGCTGGATTATACGATGATTGCCAAACATCCTAAACTATTTATTGGCTTTAGCGATATTACGGCACTGCATACTGCGTTGGGAGAAAAAAGCCATCTCGTTACGATTCATGGGCCAATGGAATGTACATTGAATCCAGAGACTTCATCAGCGTATACGTTACAGCAGTTTGCCAGAGGAATATCGTCTCCGCAGCCGTTAGGGCCGGTTCCTATGCCTCAGGGCAAGTCACTGCATGCCGTAGTTCCGGGAAATGCAGACGGAATACTAGTGGGAGGCAATTTGACCATACTGGCGGCAGCTGTTGGGACACCATATGAACTGCAGGGAAAAGATGCTATCTTGGTATTGGAAGAAGTTGGTGAAGATGCCTATCGGGTAGACCGCATGATGCAGCAGCTTTGGCAAAGCGGATTGCTGCACCGCGTTCGGGGCATTGTATATGGAGAATTTGTTCAATGCCGTCATGATCCCGGCGATTTTACGACAGAAGAGGTACTGCAGTATTATGCCAAACTTGCAGGGAAACCGACGATTTCAGGACTGCCTGCAGGGCATGGAGAAGACAACCTTTTTTTGCCGTTAGGCGTGCATGCACGAATTGAAAGCCGCAGTGACGGCAGTGCGTCCATGTATATAGATGAAAGTCCTGTAAAATAAAAACATATTATATGGCAGGGGTGTTGATGCAATTTTTGGCAGTACCAGGACTTTCTTTCTCCGAAGGCTTGGTATATAATGAAAATTAAGAATGATACTCTTAATAGATAGGAGAGAGAAATATGGGATTTTTTAGCCATTTATTTCATAAAGAAGAAGAACCAAAAAAATACATCTATATTACAGGCATGGTTTGCCAAAATTGCTCTGACCATGTCAAACAGGCACTGAAAGCTGTGCCGGGTGTTGCCAAAGTTAACGTAGATTTGTCAAAAGGACTGGCAACGGTTGTTTTAGACGGCGAAGTTAGTGATGATACGTTGTTTAAAACAGTCGTGCAGGCAGGTTATACGGTTACTGATGTGTCAGCACAGCTTAAATAGATGTATTATATAGGAAGAACGCAGAGAATAAATAGAATATGAAATAAAAAAATGCTTGACAAGGTTGTTATATATCTGTAGAATAAATAGGTAAGCTTTTTACTTGGACTCCACTTAGCCCCGGAGAAAAAGAAACGAAAGCTTGGTTAGTTAGTCGTATCAGGGAGGAATTATACAGCATGAAAACCACATTTATGGCTAATGCAGGCAACATCGAACGTAAATGGTTTGTTGTTGATGCTGAAGGCCAGACATTAGGCCGTCTTGCTGCCGAAGTAGCCAAAGTTCTTCGGGGAAAACATAAACCGACATTTACCCCGCATGTAGATACAGGCGACTATGTTATCGTAGTCAACGCAGCAAAAGTTAAATTAACTGGTAAAAAATTAATCCAGAAAACATATTTCCGTCATTCCGGTTATCCCGGCGGTGCTAAATTTACACAAGCTGGCCATATGCTTGAAACACGTCCGGAACGTGTTGTAGAAATGGCTGTCCGCGGCATGTTGCCGAAAAATAAATTGGGTGAACAGATGTACCGTAAACTCAGTGTTTATGCTGGTGCAGAACATCCGCATCAAGCTCAGAAACCTGAAGAATTAAAATTGGATATTCGTTAATCATACCGGGAGGAAGATTTCATGGCAGTAGCACAGTACTACGGCACTGGCCGTAGAAAGACATCCGTTGCCAGAGTTCGTCTGGTTCCGGGTCAAGGCAAAATTACAGTAAATAAAAAAGAATTGACTGAATATTTCGGCCGTAAAACGCTCGAATTAATCATCAAACAGCCGCTCGTATTGACAGGCGTTGCTGAACAGTATGACGTAATCGCTGACGTAAAAGGCGGCGGACCGTCCGGCCAGGCTGGCGCAATTCGTCACGGCATTAGCCGTGCACTGTTGGAAGTTGATGCAGATTTCCGTCAGTCCCTGAAAAAAGCAGGTCTCTTAACTCGTGACCCGCGTGAAAAAGAACGTAGAAAGTATGGCTTGAAAAAAGCCCGCAAAGCTTCTCAGTTCTCAAAACGTTAATATATCGTATATTTTCGTCAAAATCTATGCATACGAAAACCCGCACAAATGCAATGTTTGTGCGGGTTTTGTTGTTGTCTATACAATAGTTTGTATAAAACAGATGCCAAACAAGAAGATTTTTGTTTGTAATACACGTGCAATACACACGCAATATACAAAAATCTATATTTTATTTACAGCCTCGGCAAGTTGCGCTATTGTTTTTGCTTTCTTCCTATTTTTTAATAGCCATGAAAGCAATCCTCAAAGACTGTTCTAATATAGCTCTGTCTTTTTCATTTAAATCGACAACATTTCCATCAAATACAATTCTTGCTTGAGAAAGAAATTGATTCATGTCGTTTGTCGGAATTTGAAATTCGTCTTCTTTCCTTTTTATTCCTAATAATGCATCAACGGAAATATGAAAAAAATTACTAATATTTTTTAACATATATGGGTCGGGTGTTGATTTGTCTGTTTCCCATTTTGCAACCGCCTGTTGCGAAACGCCGATTGCATTTGCAAATTTTGCCTGAGATATTCCATGTATTTTCCTATACTTTTTTAACTGTTTAGAAAACATGTAAAAGCACCACCATCCATCAATATTCTATACCCATATTATACAACTAAAAGTAGTAAAAATAAAGAAAAAGTTATTTTGATTGGCTATTAATGGGAAGTTTATCATATCCATAAATATTACTATTGTATGCAGACTGTGCAGCTTTTTTAAAAATAGTCTTATGTCATATATTATGGTATACTAGGGTTCGTAACATATGCATAGGAGAAATTATATGAAGCAGTATGAAGATAAAAATATAAAAAATAAAGTGTTGGCTGTGTTGGCTGTCGTGCTTTGCTTGTTGATGATTTGCTTTTGGACAGGAAAAGATGAAAATGCAGTCAGCACAGAAGATGTCAAAGCGGCAGAAGAGGTATCGCAAAAAGAAACAGAAGTATTGGCTCATAATGCGGCATTGGAGACGATCGATGGCCGTGATATGCAAATGAAAGATTTGTATAACAAAAAACCTGTGTATGTATTTTTTTGGATGCCTTGGAGTGAAGAGAGCAAGAAACAGCTGTCTGTTATTGAACCGCTTTATAAGAAATATGGGAAAAATGTGTATTTTGTTGTTGTTTCGTTAGGAAGCACACAAAAAGAAGCTCGGCGTTTTTATCAAAAAAGTCCGTATACGATGCCGTTTTATACTGCTGAATTAGCAATGGCCAGCGATTATAATGTATATGAAGTACCGCAGTCTATGATGATTGCTAAAGGCGGTACTATAAAAGAACGTCATGTTGGTACGTTGTCAGAAAAAGAATTGGCATACTTCATTGAGAAAAATATGAAATAATGCAGAAAAATTAAATAGGAAATATACTTGCTGAAAAACATGTCGCCGCAGCAACTGACGATGTGTTTTTTTGTAAAAAGAGTGATGAGGATAAATGAAAATGACGGTGCGGTATGTCGATGCCAGAGGAGGACAAAAAAAGAACGCCGCTACATATGTAGTGGCGTTCTTTGCACGAAAATATGAATTTGGTGGGCGATAATGGATTCGAACCATCGACCCCCTCGATGTCAACGAGATACTCTAACCAACTGAGCTAACCGCCCATGAATATCTTCGTGCGACTTGTTTAGTATACAAGAATAGAACGTGTTTGTCAAGCTTTTTCTTCATAAAAAAGCTCTATGGGAGATGTATAAAGTATGATACAATAAAACCAATTAAGCAATAGAATAGAGGAGGTAAACCACATGAAAACAATTGGATTTATTGGTGTTGGAATTATGGGAAAACCGATGGTGCGGAATTTGATGGAAGCCGGTTTTTCTTTACATATATATGCGCGTACCAAAGAAAAAGTGGCTGATGTCATCGCCGAGGGCGCAGCATTTTATGCGACGATTGCCGAATGCGTACAGGGATGTGACGCCGTCATTACGATGGTAGGATTTCCACCGGATGTAGAAGAAGTTTACTTCAAAAAAGGAAATATTTTGGACAGTGCCGCACCGGGAACGTATTTGATCGATATGACCACGACGAGCCCGACACTGGCAGAACGACTGTATGCCAAGGGTACTGCAGCAGGCTTTCATGTGCTGGATGCTCCCGTTACCGGCGGGGATACCGGGGCTATACAGGGGACGCTGTCGATATTGGTCGGCGGTGACAAAGCGGATTTTACAGCCTGCCTGCCGTTGTTTCAAGCGATGGGGACGAATATCAACTATCAGGGAAAAGCGGGAGCCGGCCAACATGCCAAAATGGCAAATCAAATTATGATTGCCGGTGCGTTGTCCGGTGTATGTGAAGCCTTTGCCTATGCGAAAGCCAAAGG
This sequence comes from Megasphaera sp. UBA5897, assembly GCA_002431345.1. Lineage (GTDB taxonomy): Bacteria > Bacillota > Negativicutes > Veillonellales > Megasphaeraceae > Megasphaera. Next base: position 10,909 of record DJEN01000101.1, read on the forward strand.
GTTGGATTTGGAAGTACTGCTTCAGTCGGTAGCGACCGGTGCGGCAGGAAGTGCGCAGCTTAATGCGTTTGGAGAAAAAATCATACAGCATAATTATGCGCCTGGATTTTATATGAAGCATTTTATTAAAGATATGAAGATTGCTAAGGAAGAAGCAGAATATGCTCATCTGCATTTACAGATATTACAGCAGGTATTAAAAAATTATGAAGACTTGGCAGCAAAGGATGCACAGAACGAAGAATTAGGCACGCAGGCTTTAATTACGCATTATACAGATGACTTATAAGACCGTGTTTAGTTACAAGCCGGTCTGTGCAGCAGTGGCTTGAGCGTGTATAACGCAGTGTAAAATAACAAATAGAAATGGTGAAATGACGATGATGATTCATATAAATATGACGGCTGTATTTGCATTAGTATGGCTTTTATGGTATTTGTATACATTACAAAAACGATGGGTCCCGAAAATCAAAGAAGCTATTTATGCGATATGGCGAGACAATGGTGTAGAAACCAATGATGATGACGAAGACGAAGCGCGCGAAGAAGAATCAAAACGGCGGGAAGAAGTGGCGCAGATTGATTCGTTTTCCTTTTTTTCAACTCGCACTATTTGTATACTGTTTGTTCTTGTGTTTGTCTTTTTTGAATGTATTGATATTGTGGGCCTGATGTGTGCGCAGCAGACAGTTGCGTCTGTACGTAAGGAAGCCTTTGCGCTGCATATTATCATGGGAATTTATGTTTGCTACCTCATTTTTCAAGGGCAGTTTATACTGCGGTACATACAGCGGTTTTACAATCATGATGTTGCCTTTTCGGTCATGTATCGGTATGCGCAGATTTTCAAACCGCAAAACTACCTCACAGATATCAAAGATATTTGCATGGCACTGGTAGCCCTGCGGCTGCTGGCAGCTTCTGTTTCTGGCTGATAGTATAGAAAGAAAGGAAGTAGTATGCGGCTCGAATTAGATGGTACTGTATCAAGGATATATAAAAGCAATTCGCAAAAGGCAAGAATTATTACAGAACGATGGATTGCACAAAATATGTATTGTTCCCGCTGCGGCTGTGAAACGTTGCAACAGCTGCCCAATAATACGCCTGTGTCTGATTTTTTATGTCCCCGATGCCAAAATATTTTTGAGTTGAAGGCCACGCAACGGAAATTAGGCAGAAAGATTGATGATGGGGCGTATGCAACGATGATACAGCGAATCCACAGTACGACGAATCCAGATTTTTTATTTATGTCGTACAATTTGGAATTACAATGCATCAATCAGCTGATTGTAGTACCTAAATTTTACTTTACAGATGCTGTTATTGAAAAACGAAAACCCTTGTCTTCCCGTGCTAAACGGGCCGGTTGGACTGGTTGTAATATTTTACTGGGCAATATTCCTGTATATGGACGTATTGCAGTCATTCAAGATAAAAAAATTATGCCTAAAAATGGAGTATGCCGTCAATATCAGCAGACAGATTTCATAGGTAGACTTAAGATGCAGCGGCGCGGATGGATATTAGATATTCTCAAGTGCTTGGAACGCATTCCTCAAGACACATTTTCTTTAGCTGATATGTATCATTTTGCTCGTGATTTGCAGCAGCTTCATCCGGAAAACCAGCATATAGAAGCAAAAATAAGACAGCAGCTGCAGGTATTGAGAGATCATAAAATTATTGAATTTTTGGGACGTGGCCAATATAGAAAGGTAATGACAGAGTGAAATATCAGATTATTATTGAAGAAACAGTCAGCAAGACGATAGAAGTAGAAGCAGATACAGCTCAAGCAGCACAGGAGTTGGCAGAAGATCAGTATAAACAGGGAGCTATTGTGTTAGAGCCGGGAGAATTACTGGATGTCCAGTTTTATACTATAGAAAACAAGTAATCTGCTCGTTTTCAACATTTACCTAAATTTGACATCTTTTATAAGTATTAATTACATGAGAAGCGTAAAGTGTTCCTTGTAATTAATACTTTTTTTGTATAGGAGATGTTGCGAGTATGTGTCCCTTTCATATGTACAAGCATAAAAAATTGGCCGCTATTAGTGCTGCGGCTGTATTATGTATGGCTTCTGTCGGTGTATTTGCAGCTACTGAACATTGGAATGATGCGTCACTTACGCCAACGGTGACGACGAAAACGGCTGTATCAGATGATACGGATTGGCAGCAGTGGAAAGATAATTGGAATCAGACGAAAACGCAGTATGAACAGGTTTCCATTGCGCCGGGCGCCGATGCGTCTCAACTTAATTTTGGCTGGTACTCTAAGACAAAGGTCAAAGCAGCTGCCGTGCGTATTGCTGATAATAAAGAAATGAAACATGCCAAAACGTTTACAGGTACCAACCAGGAAGGAACTGTCATCAGCGGCGTGCCCTATTATGCCAACAAAGTTACGGTTAAGGACTTAAAACCGGAAACGACGTATTGGTATCAGGTCAAACTCAATGGCACGTGGCAGGATGCACAGCAGATTCAAACGGGGAATCCGGATGATTTTACCTTTATGTATGTAGGAGACCCGCAGATTGGGGCTTCAGCAGGACAGGTACCGTCGGACAGTGCTTCGAAGCAGACCGGGGATTTGGCAGCGCGCAATGATTCATACAACTGGAATAAAACGCTGAATACGGCTCTTGCACAGCATCCGGAAATTAATTTCCTCGTATCTCCCGGTGACCAGATTAATGAACCGGCAGAAAACCAGAGCCCGGAAAAGATTCAGCTGCAGGAATATCAATACGCAGGGTATTTATCGGCAGCTGCGCTGCGGAGTTTGCCCGAAGCGACAAGTATCGGCAATCATGACTGCTTGACAAGCGGCTATCAAAATCATTTTAATGTACCAAATCCTTTTACGGAAGAAACGAATCCGACAAAAGCCGGGCATGGGTATTTCTATACGTACGGCAATGCCCTCTTTATCGTCATCAATGCCAATAACTATAATGCAGCCGATCATCAGGCATTGATTGAAAAAGCGGTCAAAGCCCATCCGGATACTAAATGGCGTATTGTCGTCATGCATCAGGATATTTACGGCAGTGGCTTGGATCACTCCGATTCAGACGGTATTTTGCTTCGTACACAGCTTACGCCGATTTATGATGCCAACAAGATTGATGTCGTGCTGCAGGGCCATGACCATTCGTATGCCCGCACGTACCAGTTGAGCAGTGACGGCAAACAGCATGCAACCTTTGACGATATGAAAGTCAAAGGACAGACAGGGCAGACCCATGGCTTGTTGAATACGGCGTTGAAAAATGCTGATTTCAAAAATAACTATGAATCCCAAAACTTGTGCTATACGATTGCAGACATGAAGCAAGGCGTACTCCACAACCCGAAGGGTGTATTCTATATGTCATCCAACTCGGCAACCGGTTCTAAGTTTTATAATTTGATTCCTCAGCAGCAGGATTATATTGCGGCGCGCAGCCAGACATGGCGTCCGACCTATTCTGTAATACACATCACCAAAGACACCTTCTCTATCGAAACGTATGATGTGGAAACAGGCACGCCGATTGATAGTACGTACAGTATTGTCAAGGACTAAGGACAGGGTCGTTACATGATACATGCGAAATGGATGCGGCTTCTTATTGTCGTGGTGTTTCTGATTGTTGGCGGCGTAGGGCTGCGGCTGTATAATCAAGTAGACAAGCCGCAGCTGGTCAACACGGGAGGCAGGACATTTGAAAAAGCCCAAGTCGTGGAAATCATGCAGGATAATGTACAAGAAGATGGCAGCCGCGCTGGCGACCAAATCGTCAGGCTCCGTATGGAAAGCGGAGCGGCGGCCGGAGAAACCGTTCAGGCAAATTGCCCGAACGGTCTTCTCTTTGGTACAGTTTGTCAGCCGGGCATGCAGGTCGTTGTGATTTCCAGCACGATTGGCCAGCTGGATTTGCATACGGTATATAATGTAGACCGTTCGCTGCCTATGTACCTGTATGTGGCTGTTTTTCTCATTCTCTTGTGCCTTATCGGCGGCAAAAAAGGTGTCAAGTCCGCTATCGCTTTGATTTTTACATTTATTTGCTTTGTTTTTTTGTTTTTCCCTATGATTTTACGCGGTATGTGGCCTGTGCTGGCAGCCGTCATTACTTCGGCGATTGTGCTGGGCGTGACGATGTATTTGCTCAACGGCTGGACGCGAAAAAGCGGCATTGCTTTTTTGGCGACTATCGGCGGCATTCTTACGGCAGGGGCGGCAGCGATTATCTTCGGCCATGCCGTCAATTTGTCCGGATATAATGTATCCAACATTGAAAATCTGATGTTTGTAGCGCAGAATACAATGATTGATGTAGGGCAGATTTTGTTTGCCGGGATTCTATTTGCCAGCCTGGGAGCTGTTATGGATATTGCCATGGACATTACGGCAGCGTGTACTGAAATCGTCAAGCACACGCCGGCTATTTCACGAAAAGCCTTGTTTCAGGCTGGCATGAACGTAGGCCGTGATGTCATGGGAACGATGGCGGCAACGCTTATTTTGGCGTTTTTTGGCGGTTCTCTCGGTGTATGGGTCCTCGATTATACGTATGATTTGCCGTATTTGCAGCTGATTAATTCCAATGCAGTCGGTATTGAAATCATGAAAGGATTTTCTGCCAGCTTTGGCGTTATTTTTACCGTACCGATTGCGGCTGCGCTCAATGCGTTTTATAAAGCAAAATGAGAATGCGATTTCTTGAAAAAACATCTTGACAAATTAGACATAAACCATTAGAATACCTCTATGTACAAAGAATTGTATATAAAACTGTAAATGCAATGAACAAGACGGCTTATATCGCAAGTCTTTTCAGCGAAGCGGGGAGAGTGTGAGCCTGCCAAAGACGGTATATAAGTGGATCACTTGGGAGCAGCAGCTGTGAGCCAGCTGACGGGCCGCATCGTTATTTGCGTCAAAGTGGCTGCAGCAGCAGTCAATAGGGTGGTACCGCGGTGATTACACGTCTTCGTCCCTTTGGGATGAAGGCGTTATTTTTTTACATGTTGGAGGAGGAAACACAATGGATTACGGTAAGACATTACATCTGCCTAAAACCGATTTCCCAATGCGCGGCAATTTGCCGAAACGGGAACCAGATTTCTTGAAATTCTGGCAAGAACACAAAATTTATGAAAAAAGATTACAAAAACGGGATGGTTCCCCGAAATTTATTTTGCATGACGGCCCTCCGTATGCCAATGGCAAACTCCATATTGGTCATGCCTTAAATAAAGTATTAAAAGATATTATCTTGAAATATAAGACGCAGCAGGGGTATTACACCAAATATATTCCTGGTTGGGATACACACGGCTTGCCGATTGAACATGCCGTTATCAAAGATACGGGATTGAACCGTCACGAAATGGCACCGCTCGATTTACGTGCTAAATGCCGCGATTACGCGTTAGCCCGCGTCGAAGAACAGAAAAAAGACTTTGTTCGCTTCGGCGTGCTTGGCGATTGGGATCATCCGTACCTGACACTGCAGAAACATATTGAAGTGGCTCAGATTGGCGTATTTGGCGAAATGGCTAAAAAAGGCTACATTTATAAAGGCCTGAAAACCGTATACTGGTGCCCATACTGCGAAACGGCACTGGCTGAAGCCGAAATCGAATACAAGGATGACAAATCCTTCTCTATTTATGTTAAATTTAAAGCTGTAGACTTAAACTGCCATATGCCGAAGGGGGCTGACCCGGATAAGGTATTTGCTCTTATTTGGACGACAACGCCTTGGACTATTCCCTGCAACCTGGCAATCAGTGCCAACGAAAACTTTGAATATGTCTGGGTCAAAGTGGGCGATGAATATTTGCTCATGGCAAAAGATTTGGTAGAACCGACTATGAAAGCCGGCAAAGTAGAAAACTATGAAGTACTGCCGGATGTCATGATGGGCAAACAGCTGGAAGGTCTTGTTTTCCAGCATCCGTTCTATGACCGCAAAGTACCGGTCCTTCTTGGCGACCATGTTACATTGGAAGCCGGCACCGGCCTCGTTCATACAGCTCCTGACCATGGCCAGGATGACTTTGAAGTCTGCATGAAATATGCATCTTGGGGTGTTAAACCGATTGGTACAGTCGATCCATCCGGCAAATATACGGATAAAGTCCCCGGATATGAAGGCCAGTTTGTGTTTGATGCCAATGTACCGGTTATCAAACAGCTTGCATCGATTGGTGCCTTGTTTGCCAAGAGTACGTTCCGCCATCAGTATCCGCATTGCTGGCGCTGCAAAAAACCGATCATTTACCGGGCTACGGAACAGTGGTTCTCCTCTGTTGATGGATACCGTCAAAAAGCATTGGATGCCATTGATCACGTTAAATGGATTCCGTCCTGGGGCCATGACCGTATCTACAACATGATTCGGGACCGCGGTGACTGGTGCATTTCCCGTCAGCGTGTATGGGGCGTTCCTATTCCTATTTTCTACTGCCAGGATTGTGGCAAACATATCATCAACGACGAAACTATCGCGCATTTGCAGAAACTCTTTGCCAAAGAAGGTTCGGATGCTTGGTGGGCTCATGATGAAAAAGAACTGCTGCCGGAAGGATTCAAATGCCCGGAATGCGGCGGTACGCATTTCAAAAAAGAAAGCGACATCATGGACGTATGGTTTGACAGCGGCTGCACACATCAAGGTGTCTTGAAACACGATCCGGAATTGGATTATCCCTGCGAAATGTATCTGGAAGGTTCTGACCAGCATCGCGGCTGGTTTAACTCGTCCTTGCTGACATCAGTAGCTATCAATGGCTATGCACCGTATAAATCCGTATTGACGCATGGTTTTACCGTTGACGGCGAAGGCCGCAAGATGAGTAAATCTGTCGGCAATACCGTAGCACCGCAGGAAGTTATTGAAAAATACGGCGCTGATGTTATGCGTCTTTGGGTATCTTCTGCTGATTACCAAGGCGATATCCGCTTGTCTCCGAAGATTTTGAAACAGCTTTCCGATGTATACCGCAAGATTCGCAATACGTTCCGTTACTTGCTGGGCAACTTGGATGACTTCGATCCGGCTAAGGATGCAGTTGCTTATGAAAATATGACAGAACTCGATCAGTGGGCATTGCTCCGCTTGGAACAGGTATATGAAGCTGTTACGGATGCCTATGAAAATTATCAGTTCCACGTCATGTATCATGCTATTCACAACTTCTGCACCGTTGATTTGAGTGCTATGTACCTCGACGTTATCAAAGACCGTTTGTACACGGAAAAACAAGACTCCCAGGAACGCCGCAGTGCTCAGACAGCTATGTATCAGATTCTCGATACGCTGGTTAAAATCATTTCGCCGGTTCTTTCCTTTACGGCTGAAGAAGTTTGGCAGAATATGCCGGCTGTAGAAGGCAAAGAAGAAAGCGTATTGCTGACAGATTGGCCTAAAGCACACAAAGAATATCTCAATGCGGACTTGGAAGCTCGCTGGAATATATTCCTTTCCTATCGCCGTGATTTGACGCGCGTTTTGGAAGGTGCCCGTAAAGATAAGAAAATTGGTCATGCATTGGATGCGGCTGTTACGATTTACGCTGACGGTGAAGATTATGATTTCCTCAGCCAGTGGCAGGATAAATTGGCAACCTTGCTGATTGTCAGTGAAGTAGCTCTGGTAAAAGGAAACGCACCGGCTGAAGCAGTTGCCGGCGAAGACCATGCTGACATGAAAGTAGTTGTCGTACCGTCTGCTCACGAAAAATGTGAACGCTGCTGGATTCATAGTGAAACGGTTGGTTCCGATCCGGAACATCCGACATTATGCGCCCGCTGCGCTGCCGTCTTGAAAGACTAAGGCTTGCATACAACCTTATACATAAAGAAAAACCCCGTCTTGACTGGTGTTGAGACGGGATTTTCTGATTTTGGGAGAGGAGAAGAAGGCATGAAAAAAAGTACATCCTGCATGCTGCAAATTAATACAGCCGTATTGCTGTTTGGTTTTTCCGGCGTATTGGGCAAAGACATTGCGCTGCCTGCTGTACTCATCACATTAGGGCGTGTTGTTTTTTCTTCGCTTGTCTTATTTTTATTTTTAAAAGCGAGAAAAACGTCTATTCATATAGGGTCACGCAGAGATGGCTTGGTCTTTTTGGCGATGGGTGCTTTATTAGCCGTGCATTGGACGGCGTTTATCTATGCGATTCAGCTGTCCAGTGTTGCCATTGGCGTCATTACTGCGGCGACGTTTCCCTTATTTGCGGCATTCTTAGAACCAATCTTTTTTTCGGAACGGGTGACGCCGCTGAACATTCTGGTATCTCTGATTATGATTGGCGGTGTAGCTATACTGGTGCCTATGGATGCGTTGGACGGCAATATTGCGATGGGCGTGGCTTACGGCATGTTTGCCAACTTGGCGTATACGGTGTTGTCGCTAGTGAACCGCTGGTTTGCCAAACGGTACACAGGCGGCGTGATTAGTTTTTACGAACAGGGAATCGCGGCGATAGTACTGCTTCCTGTACTGTTTTTTGTGCCATTTTCCTGCAGCGTACAGACCATCGGGGAATTAGCCGTCTACGGTGTCGTTTGTACAGCTATATCGCATTCGTTGTTTATTAATGGACTGCAGGGCGTTACGGTGCAGACAGCCAGTATTTTGGATGGATTGGAAACCGTCTATGGCATTTTGTTTGCCTTTTTCGTATTGGGAGCCGTGCCGTCAGGTAGGGAAATCATAGGCGGTCTGATTATTGTCGTAACGGCTGTTGCCTCCAGTGTGTATAAGGCAAGACGAAATCCATGAGGAGATGTCGAAAACTTTTAAAGTAAAAAGATGTTTTTTGACTTATTTACAAGAAATATGAAAAGTAAACTTGAAAAAAATACATAAAAATAGTACAATACACAAGTGTACATATATATTGTACATTTATATAATTATTATATAGGGGGGATTTTTGATGAAACAACTATGGCACATGTTCAACAAGATTAGCTTGATTCAGCAGATTATCGTTGGACTTATTATTGGTATTGCTGTAGCAACGGCATTCCCGGCTGCCGGCAAGGAACTGTCTTTGCTGGGGATTTTATTTGTAGGGGCATTGAAGGGGATTGCGCCGGTACTTGTTTTTGTCTTGGTATCATCCGCATTGAGCCGCAAACAGGAAGGACATGATTCCAACATTAAATCAGTCATTATTTTATATTTAATAGGAACATTTCTTGCTGCGCTGTTTGCAGTAATTGTCAGCTTTATTTTCCCGCTCACGCTGCAGATGGATGTAGCCGGAGCTGCGAAAGAAGCACCGGAAGGTATTGCACAGGTATTGATTACACTGCTTAAAAACGTTGTAGATAATCCGGTACATGCGCTGATGACAGGCAACTACATTGGTATTTTGGGCTGGGCCTGCTTGTTTGGCATTGCCCTGCGCCGCGTGTCTGCTGCTTCCAAAGCAGTAGTGGATGACTGTGCAGAAGCCGTTACGACATGTGTACAGTGGATTATCCGCTTTGCTCCTTTTGGGATTATGGGTCTTGTAGCAGATTCTATTTCATCCAACGGCATCGGTGCCTTGCTGGGCTATGCAAAACTGCTGGTACTGCTGCTGGGAACTATGCTTTTATTTGCCTTTGTTGTCAATCCGATTATCGTATACTGCAAAATCAAACGGAATCCATATCCGCTCGTTTGGAAATGCATCAAGACTTCAGGGGTTACGGCTTTCTTTACACGCAGCTCAGCCGCCAATATTCCTGTAAACATGTCTTTGGCCAAGCAGATGGGGGTCAATCCGGATACGTATACCATTACGATTCCGTTAGGGGCTACAATTAACATGGCCGGCGCTGCCATTACGATTTCTATTATGACGCTGGCAGCTGTGCATACTTTGGGGATTTATGTTGATTTTCCGACAGCATTGCTGCTGAGCGTGTTGTCTGCAGTAGGTGCCTGCGGTGCTTCTGGTGTTGCCGGCGGTTCCTTGCTTTTGATTCCGATGGCTTGCAGCTTGTTTGGCATTTCCAATGATTTGGCTATGCAGGTCGTTGGCGTAGGCTTTATTATCGGGGTATTGCAGGATTCTACAGAAACGGCACTCAATTCCTCGACGGATATTCTCTTTACGGCAGCTGCTGATTTTGCCCGTCACGGCTATCCGGCTTCGTTGGATAATCCCATTGAAGAAGCACATCGGGCAGCGCAGAAATAATATATGGCAGTATCATCTGCGTTGGACAGCTAAATAAAAAGCAACCAATAAAATACCCTCCACACAACATGCCTTTTGCAGCATATGTGGAGGGTATTTTAGCATGCCGATATGCGTGTGTGTGTGACAATTTCTTCATTTTTGCTAGGAACAATTGATTTTGGGAGACATTTTGTAATACAATAAATAAAGTATGATATGAAATACCGTTATAAAAGGGGTGGGTGCAGAGATGAAGTGTCCTGTCTGTGGAACTGAATTTACGCCAAGACGTCCAAAACAAAAATACTGCTGTTATGAATGCCAACGATATGCCAACCGGCATGGCGCCAATGACATACGACCGCTTCCTTCTCCTTTTGCGCCGGTTATTCGAGAATTTCAATGCCTTAAATGCGGAACCGTTGTACGCGTTACAGATCCGTCCGACGGGAGAATGAAATTTTGTTCGCAGCATTGCGAAAAACTATATTGGAAGCACTCTAAAAAAGTAAAAGCACAGTCCGTGCATCGAGAATTTTTTTGCCGTTTGTGCGGTAAAAAAGTGGAAGTAACAGATCCACTGGACAGACGGCGTGTATTTTGCAGTAAAGAATGTCAAAAGAAATGGACCGGGCTGTCTGCCAAGCGAAAAAAGGAAATATTGGAAGCAGCGCAGCAGAAAACATAAAATTTCATAGGCATAAATACAAAAGGGCTGCAGCAAAATGAGAAATTTTAACCCATTTTGTTACAGTCCTTTTACGATACTATTTTTAGTGCCTAGTTTGCAGTATTGCCATTCAGTTTTAAACTTTAAAGGAATACTTTTACAGAGAGAATACAATGTAAGACAGCCAAAAGCGTTATGATACAGCTTTTGGCTTTTCTTGCACCGTGCTGTTATTTATGCCGTGTTAAATTGACTTCCTGTAACGGAATAATATGTGTATGATGTTTCAGCTTATGATAGAAATACACAGCTAAAAATACGGGAATGCCAATATACGCAACGCTGGCGCCGTACCAGTCAATTTCTGCACCGGTAAAGGCAGAATAATTTTGGCCGGCTGTGACGATAATGCACATCAGCAGGGCCAATAACGGGCCGAACGGAAACAGAGTTGCTTTGTACGGCAAGGCTTTTAAATCTTTGCCTTGAGCCACATACGCGCGGCGGAAACGGTAATGGCAGACAGCAATACCAATCCAGGTAATAAAGCCGGCCATGCCGCTGATATTGACGAGCCAGTCATAGGCTTTGCCTTCACCAATGAGCGATGTCAAAAACGCAGCCAGCCCAAAAACGACGGTAGCAAAGAGGGCATACGAAGGAACGCCGCGCTTGTTCAATTTCAAGAAACATTTGGGAGCTTGTCCGGTTTCTGCCATGGCATAGAGCATACGGGTAGAAACGTATAGACCGGAGTTGCCGGCAGAAAGGACAGCTGTCAAGATGACGGCGTTCATGATGGATGCTGCGGCAGCCAGGCCAAAGCGTTCAAAGACGAGCGTAAACGGGCTGATGGAAATGTTTTCAATATTGGTATTCAGTAAGTTTGGGTCTGAATACGGAATCAAGAAGCCGATAACCGTAAAGGCACCTAAATAAAAAATAAGGATGCGCCAAAAAATAGAATGGACGGCCCGGGGAATATTCTTTTCCGGGTCTTCACTTTCACCGGCGGCAATGCCGATCATTTCCGTTCCCTGGAATGAAAAACCAGCGACCATAAAAATCCCCAGCATCGCAGTAAAACCACCGACAAACGGTGCCTCACCGATCGTCCAGTTTGTAAAACCGGGAGACGGTTCAGAACCTAAGCCGAGAATCAGACAGGTTCCGGCAAAGAGAAAGACCAAAACAGTCAATACTTTGATGCCGGCAAAGATAAATTCACTTTCCCCGTAAGAACGAGTAGATAAATAATTGAGTGCAAATAAAATACACAAAAATATGCCGCTCCAAACGGCAGCCGGTACGTCAGGAAACCAATATTTCATGATGAGTGCGCCGGCAACCAGTTCGGCTGCGACGGTAATAGCCCAGTTGAACCAGTAATTCCATCCCAAGGCAAAACCGAGCGATTTGTCTACATACCGGTTGGCATAGGTTTCAAAAGAGCCGCTTACAGGCAGGTAGGCAGCCATTTCCCCTAAGCCGGTCATTAAAAAATATACCATAATACCGATAAGGGCATATGCGACAAGGGCACCGCCCGGACCAGCACTGCTGACGGTTTCGCCCCCGGCAACAAAGAGCCCCGTGCCGATAGCGCCGCCAATGGCAATCATGTTCATGTGGCGGGCCTTTAAGCTGCGGCGCAGTCCTTGTTGTTTTTCTTCTTCTTGCATGTAATCACAACCTTCATATATAGTATGAGAAATAAAACAAAGAAATAAACTCACTTGTACATTATACCGAATGTTTCGGGTGTTTACAATGAATAGGCAGCGCGTATGCTATGCAAAAATAAAATAAGTTATACGAAGATATGTCTTTCCTGCTGTCCCTCTCTTCTAAAGTACCCGCAGGTGTCGTATAATAAGAACATACGAACTAATATAGTATGACAGCAAAGGAGAAACTGATGGAATTAACAGAATGTCGCCGTGAAATAGATCGTTTGGATAAAGAACTGACAGCTATTTTGGAAGCGCGCATGCATGTAGTAGCGCAGGTAGCTGCATATAAAAAGGAACATCATATGGAGATTTTTGATTTGCGGCGGGAGCAGCAGGTATTGGAGAAAATCGCTGCCTTGGCAAAGCATCAAGAATTGGCGCCGTATTTGCAGCGGATTTATCAATGCATTATGGATGAAAGCAAAAATTATGAACGGGAGCATATGAAATAAACGTATGGCAGAACTATTGGAAAAAATACAGGGCGTAGTAGAACGCGTGCTTTTTGAAGCGGATGATTCGGATTATATCGTATTTCGCATCCGACGCGAAGATGAAGACACGCTGCTGACGGTTACCGGCAACGGTTCCAAACCTTTGGTAGGAGACAGGCTGGAAATCCAGGGACGCTGGGTACAGCACAAACGATATGGGCGGCAGCTGGCCGCTTCGTCATGGAAACGGCTGCTGCCGGATACGACGGAGGGAATGGAACGGTTTTTGGGTTCCGGTGCCGTCAAAGGGATTGGCCCATCGTTAGCCCGCCGTATTGTCGCCGCATTTGGCAACGATACGATGAACGTAATGGAAAAAGAACCGCAGCGGCTGTTGGATATTGAAGGAATCGGCAAAAAGAAACTTGCCATGATTACAGAGTCTTTTTATGAAGAAAAAAAGGTCAATGAGCTGGCACTTGATTTGGAAACCCATGGTGTCGCCGGGCGGTATGCGGCACGGCTTGTGCAAAAATATGGTGATGACGCGCCGTATATTTTACGGGAAGAACCATACCGCATGATTCACGAAATTGATGGTATTGGCTTTAAGACGGCAGACCAGATTGCCTTGGCATACGGCATGGATCCGGAAGATGAAGAACGGCTGTCAGCCGGTTTGACCTATGTTTTGTATGATATGACGCAAAACGGCAATGTATGTGTCCCTGATGCAGAATTAGTACGGCGGGCTGCCTTGATTTTGCGGGCAGACAGTCTGCGTCTGCATGATATTCTTCAGGAAGCGATTGCCATGGGGCAGTTGGATACGGCGTCCTATCAGGAAAATACTTTGGTCTATACGCCGCAGTCGTACGAAGAAGAAGTGTGCATTGCAGAACGTATTCGGGAAATGACGGCTATGAAACAGCCTAAGCCTAGGACGCACGTAGAGCTGTTTTTGGACAGATGGCAGGATTCGTGCCATTTTTCGTTGGCAGACAAACAACGGGAAGCGGTAGAAAAATCGCTGCAGTCCGGCATGCTGGTCATTACCGGCGGCCCAGGAACTGGGAAAACGACAGTCGTACAGGCAATTATTCGTCTGGCAGAACAGGAAGGACTGCGGATTTTGCTGTGCGCGCCGACCGGCCGGGCAGCCAAGCGTTTGGAAGAAACGACAGAGCGCAAGGCAAAAACGATTCACCGCCTGCTTATTCCCGATGGATTTAACGGTGACATGCAGGTCTTTGAATATAATGAAACGAAATTACTGCCGGCAGATTTAGTCATTGTCGATGAAGTATCCATGCTGGATATGGAAATGATGTATCATCTGCTGCAGGCATTGAGCCCGCGCTGCCGCTGTATTTTAGTCGGCGACGCCGATCAGCTGCCGTCTGTAGGGGCCGGAGCGGTACTGCATGACATCATTCAGTCCCAAGTCGTGCCGGTCGTGCGGCTGGATACGATTTTTCGTCAGCAAGAAGGCGGGCGCATTGTAACCAATGCTCATTTGATTAATCACGGCCGCCTGCCTGTCGTCAATGCAGATGCGGAATTTCGCTTTGTAGAAATCCAAAATGAAGAAGAAGGCGCTGCCAAAGTATGCCAGCTGTATGAAACGGAAACGGCAGAAGCCGGAGATAAATTTGCCGTCCAGGTATTGGCGCCGATGTATAAAAATCCCTGCGGTGTAGAACATCTCAATGCCGTCATTCAAGAAAAGACAAATGAGCCGCAAAAAAATAAAGGCGAATATAAAAACGGCAAGACGCTGTTCCGGCGCGGCGATAAAGTCATGCAGAAACAGAACAACTATGACAAAGGCGTGTTTAATGGAGATATAGGTGAAATATTTGCTATTCAAAGCGATGTCATTTATGTACGGTATCCAGAACAAGACGTTAAATACGAAGGGCAGGAAGTCGATGAAATTACGCTGGCCTACGCAATTACGGTGCATAAAAGCCAGGGCAGTGAATATCATACGGTCATTATGACGATAGTCAACAGCCACGCCATCATGCTGCAGCGGAATTTGTTTTATACAGCTGTTACCCGGGCGAAACGAAAAGTGATACTGGTCGGTACCAAAATGGCACTGCAGTCGGCAGTGCAAAACATGCGGACGAGCCGGCGCTTTACACTACTTACGCCGCGTTTGCGCGAGGAGGACCTATGTTAGATACACTGCAAAACATATTTTTGCAATTGGTATATCCGGCCCATTGTCCCGGCTGCGGTCAAACCGTATCGCGGCAGGGGCAGTGGTGTCCTGCGTGCTGGAACCGTGTCTGGCATCCCCGAAAATTAAATCGCAGCCAGGCTGTACGGTTCTTGGATGGATGTTACTGTCTGGCAGATTATCGAGGGGCGGTACGGCACGTACTGCATGAGTTGAAATATAACGGGGCAAAACGGCAGGCTGCGGCGTGCCAGTCTTTTTTATGGCAGTTTCCCTGGATGCCGCGCTTGCAGCGGATTCAGGCTGTTGTCCCCGTGCCGTTGGCACCGGAAAAGAAAGAAGAACGGGGATTTAACCAGACTGAGCTTATTTTTCGGTCTTGGGCAGAAGCGCATTGGCAATGGGCAGACGGACTGCAGCGAGTACGCTGTACGAAGGCACAGTGGCAGTTGTCCCGCCAAGAGAGAAGCGGCAATATAAAAAGAGCCTTTGAAGTAAAAGGCTCTTTTTGTGCAAAACAAAAACATATTTTATTGGTAGATGATATTTATACGACAGGAATGACCATGGATGCCTGTGCCATGGCGTTAAAAGAAAAAGGCGCCGCCAGCGTGACCGGATTGGTCATTGCCAGCGGTGCCTTATAAAAGGACCCGTTAATGGCCCAATGTTTCAATAAATGCTTTGACAACTTCCGGATCAAATAAAAGACCGGAAGCACTGAATAATTCACGAATGGCCTGTTGTTTTGTTTTAGCCCAAAATTCCGTAGAAGGATTAATAATCGTGTCGTAGTAATCAGCAACTGCAATAATCCGCGCGCCAAAAGGAATGTTAGCACCGCGCAGATGCTTGGGAAATCCCGTGCCGTCCCAGCGTTCGTGATGATAGCGAATGTAGGGGACAATATCCTGACAGCAGGGAATATTTTCCAGCATATTGCCGCCGGCCGCAGCGTGACGGCGATACTGTGCTTTTTCCGAACGATTCAAATAGGGCATTTTGGCGAGCAGCGTATTGGAAACAAAAAGCAGTCCAATATCATGGAGCAAGGCTGCATGCTTGATTTGTTCTATTTCACTGCGCGGCAGTCCCAGCTTTACAGCAATGCTGACGCTGTAGTTGGCTACCTGCAGAGAGTGCATATATAGACGCTGATTCTTTAGTTGTAAGAATTTGAGGAGTTCTGCCGTAATGGTATCCAGAGAATTCATTTCCTCCATACCGATACCGGCAGCCTGCTTCAATGACACCATATACATGACAAACAAAACCTTTCCCGATAAATGTGATTATTTCTTTCCTTCTTTAGTCGCATGGCGCGCCCGGTGTGTCTGCTGCGGATGACGCAGAATGTGAAACATGTGGGTGCTTGTCCGACGAATGCGGGCACCGGTGTTTTTCATGCGGCGGATTGTCGTGATTTTAGATTTGCGTTTCGGGCGCATATCGCGGATAGAGCCAAAATCACCGCGGCGGATACTCGTCGCTTTTACGCGGTCAGACCGCAGATTGACTTTTAAAGCACTCATGATTTGACTGGCTTTTAAATCAATATTAAAACTGTAAATATCGGCAGCTACATATGCCAGTAACGGATAGGCATGCATGCAGATATGGGAATTGCTGGAAACGGCAATACAAGTCAATTCGTCATCGACGTGGTAAAACGTAATGCCGTCCAATGGCGCGCCGACGAGTTCAAAAGCTCGTTTCACTAAAGGCTGTAGTTCTTCTGGCCGTGTAAATGTTGTTTTGCAGTTGTAAAAGTCTATTAGCAAATGCTTTCCTAATGTATTGTTCATGATTTCCACCCATTATTTTAGTACAGTTCATTATATACTGTTTTTTGATTCTTGTAAACGGAATTTTACAAAAGAAAATAGGCGTATTATAGATATATAAATTTTCTATACGTTCAGCAAGGGCATAGATTGGCGTACGGACAGAAACATTACATAGCTGCAGCGTGATACGTATATTAAAAATGCAAGCTTCTATGCAGCATGCAAAAATGCAGATGTACGATTTGTATTACTGTACAGACTATTGACAAGACAATAGTCTTGTCAAGAAGAAGCACCTGGGATATAATACAATCAATTGCAATACTTGCTGGATACGATACAGAAAGAACAGCCAGCTGCGATGCAAATGGGGAGGAAGTGCACGATGGAATATATAGAAGATGAAATACTTCGATTAAAAAAGGAAAAACAAGCTGTTATTTTGGCGCATTATTATGTGCCGGATGAAGTGCAGGAAATAGCAGATTATATTGGTGATTCCTTTGCGCTCAGCAAAAAGGCCGTAGAAACAGACGCTAAGATTATTGTGTTTGCCGGCGTGCGTTTTATGGGAGAAAGCGCAAAAATGCTGAATCCGGATAAAAAAGTTCTCATGCCGGATCGGACTGCAGACTGTCCGATGGCTCATATGGCGTCAGTAAAGACTATAGAAGAAGTGCGCCAACAGTATGATGACGTGGCCGTCGTCTGCTATATCAACTCGACAACGGAACTAAAGGCAGCTGCCGATGTTTGTGTCACGTCATCTAATGCAGTCCGAATTGTCAGGAAGCTGCCGAACAAAACCATTTTTTTTACGCCGGATAAGAATTTGGGACATTATGTATCAACCCAAGTGCCGGAAAAACAGTTTATCTTGAATGATGGATTTTGTCCGCGTCATGATTCGATTCGTACCGATGTAGTTCAAGCAGCGAAGAAAAAATATCCGCACGCGTTGTTTTTAGCGCATCCAGAATGTCCAAAGGATGTATTGGCATTGGCTGATTATATAGGCAGTACATCAGGCATCATTCAATATGCATCGGCTTCGCCGGCCCGGGAATTTATTATTGGCACGGAAAATGGGGTACTGTATGAACTGCAGACCCGAAATCCGGGAAAAGTATTTTATCCGGCTATGGAAGACCAATACTGCATCAACATGAAGAAGGTAACGCTGGAAAAAGTACGGGACTGTCTTCGTGACGAAACGAATGAAGTGCATGTTGATGCGGAACTTAGCCGCCGGGCTGTGCGCGCATTGGACAACATGCTGAAATTGGCCCAATAAGAGAGGAAAATATACCATGAATAAGAAAAAAACAGATATTGTTATTGTGGGTACAGGAGCCAGCGGTCTGTTTGCGGCACTGCATCTGCCGCAGGATAAACAAATTTTGATGATTACCAAAGATGAAGTGGAAAACAGTGACTCCTTTTTGGCACAGGGAGGTATCTGCGTGCTTCGCGATGCCGATGACTACGACAGCTTTATGGAAGATACCCTAAAGGCCGGCCATTATGAAAACCGCAGAGAATCCGTTGACATTATGATTCGTTCTTCACAGGAAATAATCCGCGAGCTTATCGCCTGCGGCGTCGAATTTGCCCGTATGCCGGACGGACAGCTTGATTATACGCGTGAAGGCTGTCATTCCCGGGCTAGAATCCTGTTTCATGAAGATATTACAGGTAAAGAGATTACAAGCAAATTGTTGGCTGCTGTCAGAAAATTGCCCAATGTGACGATTCTTGATTTTACGACGATGGTAGACATTATTGCGGCAGGAAACCGCTGTCTGGGCATATTGGCGAAGGATAGGCAGGGGCGTTTTTGGGCCATTGAAGCCGGTCAGACGATTTTGGCCAGTGGCGGTGTTGGCGGATTGTATGATCATTCGACGAATTTTCCGCATTTGACCGGGGATGCCTTGGCGATTGCCATGAGACGCGGCGTACAGCTGGAACACATTGATTACGTTCAAATTCATCCTACGTCGCTGTATTCCAAACAGCCGGGACGCAGCTTTCTTATTTCTGAATCTGTCCGCGGCGAAGGAGCTAAGCTGCGTGGCAAAGACGGGCAGCGTTTTGCTAATGAAGTATTGCCGCGCGATTTGATGACAGCAGAGATACGCAGGCAGATGAAAAAGGACAATAGGCCCTATGTATGGCTGGACATGACGGTTTTGGGCGCAGAAACGATAAAAAATCATTTTCCGCATATTTACGAACGCTGTCTGGAAGACGGGATAGACGCGACCAAAGACTGGGTTCCAGTCACGCCGGCACAGCATTACTTTATGGGTGGTATTCATGTAGATACGGACAGTAAAACGACGATGGACAATTTGTATGCTGTTGGTGAAACGAGCTGCAACGGTGTTCATGGTAAAAATCGACTGGCAAGCAATTCCCTTTTGGAAAGCTTGGTATTTGGAAAACGGGCAGCCCAGCACATCGGACACGCTTATGAAGCGGGCAGCACAGCGGCAGACACAGCCGTGTTTGATGCGGCGGCAGCAAAAGCAGAAGCTGCCATTGAGACACAGAAGGATACGCTGGCACAGCAGTACAAAACGGCGATATTACAGGAAATGGAAAGGGAGCAGCAAGCAGAATGAACAGTATAACGATGAAATTACAGGCAGAACCGCTTATCCGCATGGCACTGCAGGAAGATATTACGAGTGAAGACGTATCGACCAATGCGATTATGCCGGAAGACTGTCAGGGAGAAGTCGAATTGATTTGCAAGCAGGATGGCATTATTGCCGGATTGGATGTCTTTTCCCGCGCGTTTACGCTTTTGGATGAAAATGTTTGGTTTGAATTTTTCGTTAAAGATGGCGATGCTGTTAAAAAAGGACAAGTAGCGGCAAAAGTTATCGGCAATATCCGGGTGCTGTTGTCGGGAGAACGAGTGGCTCTCAACTACTTGCAGCGTATGAGCGGCATTGCTACGTATACGCGCCATATGGCAGATTTGCTGGCAGGGACACAGATTACGCTGCTGGATACGCGTAAGACAACGCCCAATATGCGCGTATTTGAAAAATATGCAGTCACAGTAGGCGGCGGCAAAAATCACCGCTATAATTTATCCGATGGGATTTTGCTCAAAGACAACCATATCAACGCAGCCGGCTCGGTCAAAAAAGCCATCGAAATGGCTAAAGCCTATGCACCGTTTGTACGCAAAATCGAAGTAGAAACAGAAAATCTTGATATGGTACAGGAAGCAGTAGAAGCAGAAGCCGATATTATTATGTTGGATAACATGTCTCACGACATGATGAAACAGGCTGTAAAACTGATTGACGGCCGGGCAGAGACAGAGTGTTCCGGCAATGTGACAGCGGAAAATATTGCCGGATTGGCGGATATTGGCATTGATTATATTTCTAGCGGTGCCCTGACGCATTCGGCACCGATTTTGGATTTATCGTTAAAGAATTTACGGCGTATTTAATAGAAAAGCAAAGAGGACTGACGTTTCGTGCGGCAGTCCTCTTTGCTTGTAGTTTGTAGTTTGCAGTTTGCAGTTTGTAGTTTGCAGTTTATAGTTTATGGCTTATCATCAAAGACTAAAAAAAGAATGGTGCATGAGGGAGAAAAACCTCATGTACCATTTTAAGAAAATAGTTGGTATTATGCTTCATGCGGACGCATTGGCGTGAAAGTAAATTCGCTGCCGTCAAAGTCAATAGATACCGTATCACCTTCACGAACCGTACCGGCAATGATGTCGCGGCTCAAGGCTGTTTCTACCGTATGAGTAATCAAGCGGCGGAGCGGACGGGCACCAAACTGCGGATTGAAACCTTGATCGGCCAAAGCTTGGAGTGCATTGTCTGTCCAAGTAAGATGAATTTTGACTTGTTTTTCCAAACGTTTTCCAAGGCGTTCCAAGAGAATAGAAGCAATGTCTTTGACTTGTTCTTTTTGGAGTGCTTTGAAGACGACAATATCATCGACACGGTTGAGAAATTCCGGACGGAAGTATTGTTTGAGCAATTCCCGAACTTTTTTATTTGCTTCATCATAATCTTTAGATTCCAAAATTTCATGAGAACCTAAGTTACTGGTCATGATAATAATCGTGTTCTTGAAGTTGACAACACGGCCTTTCCCGTCGGTCAGGCGGCCGTCATCCAGAATCTGCAGCAGAACGTTGAAAATATCCGGATGGGCTTTTTCGATTTCATCCAACAAAATAACGCTGTACGGACGACGGCGAACGGCTTCTGTCAGCTGGCCGCCTTCATCGTAACCAACGTATCCCGGAGGAGCCCCGATTAAACGGGATACCGTATGTTTTTCCATATATTCAGACATATCGATACGAATGATATTGCGTTCATCATCGAAGAGGGATTCAGCCA
>DJEN01000101.1:32405-33340 GCA_002431345.1 Megasphaera sp. UBA5897
CGATTCGGATCTTTAATGCCTGCACGTGCACGGATAATAGCATCGCTGACAACTTGTACGGCTTTGTCTTGACCGACAACACGCTGATGCAGTGTTTCATCGAGGTGAAGCAGTTTTTCTCGTTCACCTGTCATCATCTTGGTAACAGGAATACCGGTCCAGCGGCTAACGACCTGGGCAATATCTTCTTCGCCGACTTCTTCTTTTAAGAGCTGCGAATCTTGATGTTCTGCCAAATATGCTTCTTGATCTTTTAATTTCTGCTGTAATTCCGGTAGTTTACCATATTTTAATTCAGAAGCTTTGGCTAAATCAGAATTATGTTCAGCTTGTTCCATCTGACTTTTTACGGAGTCAATTTCTTTCTTGATTGCCTGGGTGCGAAGAATCGATTGTTTTTCTTTATCCCATTGTGCTTTCAACGTACTTTCTTTTTCTTTTAATTCATTTTTAGTTTCCGTAATTTTGGCCAGACGTTCTTTCGATGCATCGTCGGTTTCCTTATTGAGTGATTGTTCTTCAATTTCGAGCTGCATGATTTTATGACGCAGTTCGTCGATCGGAGTCGGCATCGATTCGATTTCTGTCCGCAGTTTTGCGGCTGCTTCATCGACTAAGTCAATGGCTTTGTCCGGCAGGAACCGGTCAGAAATATACCGGTCAGACAAAACAGCGGCAGCGACTAACGCTTTATCACGGATGCGGACACCATGATGGATTTCGTAACGTTCTTTTAAACCACGGAGAATGGTAATCGTATCTTCAACAGACGGCTGATTGACCATGACCGGTTGGAAACGACGTTCCAAAGCAGCATCTTTTTCAATGTATTTTTGATATTCGTTCAACGTTGTAGCACCAATGCAGCGGAGTTCACCACGAGCCAGCATAGGTTTGAGAATATTGCCAGCATCCATGGAACCTTCAGAAGCACC
>DJEN01000024.1:0-3389 GCA_002431345.1 Megasphaera sp. UBA5897
GATATTTGCTAAAACCAGCGTAAATAGTTGCAAAATAGGAGCCAATCACGGTATAATGTATAACTGAAAATAAAGTGATTAGAATATGGCAATTGGAGGGCTCAATCGGTGTTTAATAAACTATTCCAGAGATTACTCGGCAATAATACCGAACATGAACTAAAAAAAATGCGGCCTATTGTGCAGCAGATTAATGACTTAGAACCGAAGATGACGGCACTTAGCGATTCATCCTTGCAGGAAAAGACGTTTGAATTCAAGAAACGGTTGGCTGCTGGTGAAACGCTGGACGATTTGCTGCCCGAAGCGTTTGCTGTTGTCCGTGAAGCGTCACGACGCGTAACGGGCATGCGTCATTTTGATGTACAGCTGTTAGGCGGTATTGTACTGCATCGCGGGGATATAGCGGAAATGCGTACAGGCGAAGGCAAAACGCTGGTTGCTACGCTGCCTGTTTATTTAAATGCACTGACGGGCAAAGGGGTTCACGTTGTAACGGTCAACGATTATTTAGCTACGCGTGACAGTGAAGAAATGGGCCAGATTTATAAATTCCTCGGATTATCTGTCGGTTTGATTGTGCATGATTTGACATACGAACAGCGCCGCCGAGCTTATAATTCCGATATTACGTACGGCACAAACAACGAATTCGGCTTTGATTACCTGCGTGACAATATGGTTATCAGCAAAGACCAAATGGTACAGCGACCACTGAACTACTGCATCGTCGATGAAGTGGACTCCATCCTCATTGATGAAGCGCGTACTCCGCTGATTATTTCCGGCCCTGGTGAAAAATCTACGGATTTGTATTATACATTGGCCAATATCGTCAAGACGTTTGACAAAGACGACTATACGATGGATGAAAAGCAGAAGACCATTGCACCGACAGATTCTGGCGTAGCCAAAGTCGAAAAAATGATGGGGATTAAGAATATGTTTGACAACGAACATCTTGACTTAAACCATCTTGTCATTCAGGCACTGCGCGCGCGGTTTATGATGCATCGGGACAAAGATTATGTCGTCAAAAACGGCGAAATTGTTATTGTTGATGAATTTACAGGCCGGTTAATGTTTGGCCGCCGCTACAGCGATGGGCTGCATCAATCCATTGAAGCCAAGGAAAACGTAAAAGTACAGGGAGAAAGCAAAACCTTGGCGACGATTACGTTCCAGAACTATTTCCGTATGTATAATAAGCTGGCCGGCATGACAGGTACGGCAAAAACGGAAGAAGACGAATTCAATAAGATTTATAAACTGGACGTCTATGTCATTCCAACCAATAAGCCAGCTATCCGTAAAGATTTGCCGGATGTTATTTATAAAACGAAAAACGCAAAATACCGCGCTGTTGTGCGTGAAGTAAAAAAACGCCATGCTACAGGACAGCCTATCTTGGTCGGTACGACATCCATCAGCCAGTCTGAAATTATCAGCCAGCTCTTGGACAAAGAAAATATTCCGCACAGTGTGTTAAACGCTAAATATCATGAAAAAGAAGCTGAAATCATCAAAAATGCCGGCCAGGAAGGCATGGTAACGATTGCTACCAACATGGCCGGCCGCGGCACGGATATTAAACTCGGCAAAGGAGTTGCTGCGCTGGGCGGGTTAATGATTATCGGTACAGAACGCCATGAAAGCCGCCGTATTGACAACCAGCTCCGCGGCCGTGCCGGTCGTCAGGGCGACCCGGGCACGACACAATTCTTCCTCTCGTTGGAAGATGACCTGATGCGTATTTTTGGCTCTGATAATATTTCCAAATTCATGGATAAATTGGGTATGGAAGAAGACGAACCGATTACCCATTCCATGATTACGAAATCTATTGAAAAGGCGCAGAAAAAAGTAGAAAGCCATAACTTTGAAATTCGTAAATACGTCTTGGAATATGATGATGTCATGAACCAGCAGCGTGAAGTACTGTACGGCCAGCGCCGCCAAGTATTGGTCGCTGAATCGCTGCGCGATACGATTATGGGCATGGTAGACGACATCATTGTCGAAGGCCTGGACAAATATGCCGATGAAAAGCTGTATCCGGAAGAATGGGATTTTGCCGGTCTGCTGCAGCAAATGGAACAATACTTTGTCCCCAAGGGAACGACGACGGTAGAAGAATTGGAAAATTTGAGCCGTGTAGAAGTGCATGAAAAATTGAAGAAAATCGCTGAAGATTTATACAATGCACGGGAACAGGAAATCGGCGAACAGACTATGCGTGAATTGGAAAAAGCAATCATGCTGCGTGTCGTAGACAGCAAATGGATGGATCATCTCGATGCGATGGATGCCCTCAAAGAAGGGATTAACCTGCGTGCATACGGACAGAAAAATCCGCTTGTTGAATATAAATTTGAAGCCTATGAAATGTTTGAAGAAATGATAGAATCCATTAAGCGGACCGTTGTTACGTTCCTCTATCATATTCAGGTAACGTACAGTGCTCCGGTTCCACAAGCTGAAGATCGCCTTCAGAGTGCCAAAGAAGTACATGAAGAAAGTAAACCAGTCAGCCGTGAAGACATTGAACAGGATGAAAAAAACAAGAAATAGGTGAACAGGGCGTGCTGCGGCGCGCCCTAACATATGTATATATTGAATAGTTAATTTATTGTGATTTATGAAAGATGGTGAGTCTTGTGTTATTAGAAGAACTGCGTAAGCCCCTCGAAGATTTACAAAAAAGAATACAAGAAATCGGGGATTCACTTTAGCTTACCTCGAAAAGAAGAACGTATTATGGATTTAGATATGCAAATGAGCGACCCGGACTTTTGGAATCATCCGGATAAAGCCAAAGCCATATCGCAGGAAGCAACTAATTTAAAAACAGAAGTAGAAGGACATAAAGCACTTGTACAGCGGGTACAGGATACGCTGGATTACTTGGATATGGCCATAGAAGAAGGCGATACTTCACTAGAAGGAGAAATTGAAGACCAATATAACGAATTGGTCAAGGAAGTAGAAAAACGGGAAGTTCGTATGCTTCTTTCTGGTGAATATGATAAGTGCAATGCGATTATTACATTCCATGCTGGTGCCGGCGGTACAGAAGCACAGGATTGGGCGCAAATGCTGATTCGCATGTATACGCGCTGGGCTGAACGCAATGGCTATCAGATTACGGTTATGGATTTGCAGCCGGGAGATGAAGCTGGTATTAAGAGTGCTACCTTTGCAATTACCGGTGAATATGCGTACGGCTATTTGAAATCTGAAAAAGGCGTGCATCGTTTGGTGCGCATTTCGCCGTTTGATGCTGCGGCACGCCGCCACACATCCTTTACAGCTGTCGATGTTATGCCGGAACTGCCGGATGATGTCGATGTAGAAATTAACATGGATGATGTCCGCGTCGATTACTTCCG
>DJEN01000024.1:3472-10099 GCA_002431345.1 Megasphaera sp. UBA5897
CCGACGGGTATTGTCGTACAATGCCAAAATGAACGCTCACAGCTTCAAAATAAAGAAATGTGTATGAAATACCTGCGTGCCAAATTGTTTGAACTGGAACAGGAAAAGCAGGCTAAACTGAAAGCGGAAATTGGCGGCGTGCATCAGGCTATTGAATGGGGCAGCCAGATTCGCTCTTATGTATTCCATCCGTATAATTTGGTTAAAGATCATCGTACCAATGTAGAAACCGGCAATATTCAAGCCGTCATGGATGGTGATTTGGATATCTTTATCGAAGGATATTTACAGCAGGAAAAAAATAAGAAGTTAGCGAAACAGGAATTATAATGAAAAAGTTAAGTATTATATTGCTCCTATTGGCAGCACTGTTGGTAGGTGCTGACCAATATGCACCGCAATTAGCGGCAGCAGGTTTATATCATGCCTTATCCACGAAAATGGAACTGCAGCCGGATGATGTACACGTACAAGCTTCGCCGGGACTGAAAGTGCTGGCAGGTGATTTGGATGCCGTAGAAGTTCATGGAACCCGTTTCCGTGTCGGCGGGTTGCAGTTCGATCGGTTTGATTGTCAGCTGACAGGGGTGTCATTTAGTCCATGGGACAGTCTTGCCGATCAGAAAATCACTGTACTCCGTGCGCAAAGCGGGGACATGTCGGCATCTATACAGAAAGACGCATTGCAGCAGTTCCTTTTGGACAAGGTAAAAGGATTGTCAGATGCTGAGGTTGCGTTTGATGATGATACTGTGATTGTACAGGGAACGATCAGTGCCGGCGGATTTCTGACCGCCCGGGCGGTGATACGGGGTCACTTTGGCATGAACGGTACTAAGCTGATGTTTGTACCGTCAGACGTATCGGTAGAAGGATTGGGCCTTACCTACAGCAGTAAGCACATAGGAAATATAGAAGTCTATGATTTCAGTAGTTTTCCTTTGGGCATTGTGCCAGATCGTGTTGTGTTGCGTGATAATCAAATTACGATTCATGGCCGGGTTAGTAACTCATAAATAAGGTGAAAATGATGACAAAAAATAATAGATTTAGTAAAGTACTCTTGATTGGGGCAGTACTCATCGGGGTGCTTTGTTCTATATGTCTGTGTGTACAACGGTATTATGTAGAAAAGAAAAGCATGACCATTGAACAAGCGATGGATTATGACGCTGTTGTCAATATGGCACGAAATGATGGATATGATTTGGATACCGCATTGG
This sequence comes from Megasphaera sp. UBA5897, assembly GCA_002431345.1. Taxonomy (GTDB): domain Bacteria; phylum Bacillota; class Negativicutes; order Veillonellales; family Megasphaeraceae; genus Megasphaera. The sequence goes on from DJEN01000024.1 coordinate 4,696, forward strand.
AAAAATGCCGGGAAGCTGGAGTTACCAGTTTTACCATTTATGACACTACGCTGAACAAGCTGACACAGCGCGGCGAAATGTCTTTGGTGACTCGTTTAGGCTTAACATTGTATTATCCGCAGTTTCATATTACGGATACGTCCTATGATTATTATTTAGTCGGCAAACCTAAAAATCAGGAAGATCTGTATTTTGATGAAGTAACGGCAGATTTGAAAACCAGGCTGGGTGAGAAAAACGTCAGCTTGATTGCCAACAGCCAATACCGGATTGCCGGACTGCGCGGTGTCATGCCGGCATTGGGCGATGTAAATTTGGGAATTATGACGGCAGATGCCCAGAAAATTTCTTCCCACGGTTTTCAGGTGATTTTGCGTCCGACTAATTACAGCAATCCGACCAAAGAACAAGTAGCAAGCTTCTTTAACCGGGCCGATACGATTGATAATGCATCCGGCATCATGTTTGTCGGCAAAGAAGTATTGGGATATACGCCGGTAAATGGCCAGCGCAAAGACATGTTGACCTATACGGCTGACCAAATGAAAGAACGGCATTTGCCGTTTTATATGATTGAGTCTGTCAATCAGCTGCAGTATACAACGCAGGACGGCATGTATGATTTGGCAGGTTTGCTGGATTATCAGACTGTGCGCGTATATGCCATGGCCAAAGAAGAATTGGAAAAGATTACGCCGGAAGAAGCTGCTATGCGCTACTATATTAGTGACTTGGAACGCAATGTACGCGTTAATTTGTATCCGTTGTATAAAAAGCCGATGCACGGCATGAACTTGACCGAAACAAATTTGGCATATATCTCCATGGTCAGCAAAAAACTGCAGGACCGCGGGTATACGCTGGGACGGGCTACTGTCATGGATACCTATTATCCCAATAAAATTTTATTGGCGCTGATTGCGGCTGCTGCTGCCTGCGGATTTGTTTTTACGCTTAACTTACTGCTGCCGCTTTCCAACCGCCTCAATTATATCTTGATGGTGCTTGCAGTTATTGGCGGCATAGGCGGTGCGGTTGTTGCCAAAGGCGCATTGTTCCTGCAGATGATGGCTGTTGGCTGTGCTTCTGCAGCTCCGACGGCGGCAATTCTTTTGCTGCTGGATTATTGGAAGAAGAAAAAAATTACACGTAAACTTAGTTACGGTAAAGTAATTCGCGACGGGGCAGCAGGGCTTACCTGTGCCGTAGCCATTGCCATGATTGGCGGGTTGTTTATTGCCGCCATGCTGGGCAATATCCGTTTCTTTATGGAATTTGATTTTTACCGCGGTGTAAAATTGACATTTATCCTGCCGATTATTTTAGTGGCAGTCGGTTATTTGCGCCGTTTCCCCTTGGGAAATACGACGATAACGTCTGCCCAGGATTTTGTCACGTTTGCCAAAGACTTTCTGAATATACCGATTAAAATGGGGACATTGATTGTACTGGCTGTACTGGGGCTAGTAGCCTTTATTTTTGTCGGCCGCAGCGGTCATACAGCAGGGGTTCCTGTGCCGGGAGCAGAAGTAGCTTTGCGCCGTTTCTTGGAAAATGCCATGTATGCACGGCCGCGCGAAAAAGAATTTTTGATTGGCCATCCGGCCTTCTTCCTTATGGTAGCAGCCATGTATCGGAAATGGCCGCAGCTGCTTCACTTTTTCCTTGTCTTGGCAGCGGCGATTGGCGTAGGTTCCATGGTAGAAACATTTGCGCATATCCGCACGCCCTTCCTCATGTCCTTTATTCGCGGCATTGACGGCTGGCTTGTAGGGCTGGTTATCGGCATGTTGGTGATTTGTCTCTTAGCTGTGCTGCAATATATAACGGCATGGTTGGGAAAGCAGGTGAAACCCCGTGATTAACGTTGTGATTTCTGGGTATTATGGCTTCGCCAATGCTGGTGACGAAGCCATGCTTTCTGCTATTGTCGGCTCATTGCGGGATATTGTGCCGGATATACATATTACCGTTATTACGGGAAACTGCCGTATGACGAGGGAACATCATAAAGTACATACGGTTCATCGCATGAATTTTTTATCTATCGCAGCGGCTATTCGCCGCTGTGATATTCTTATCAGCGGCGGAGGAAGTTTGCTTCAAAACGTAACCAGTTCCCGCAGTTTGTATTATTATCTGTTTATCATGCGGATTGCCTTGTTTTTCCACAAACCGGTCATGCTCTATGCACAAGGAATAGGCCCTGTACTTGGCGCGAAAGAACGCCGGGCTGTACGCGATGTGCTGCAGCGGGTTACGGTCATTGGCGTGCGCGATGTCGATTCGAAAGCGGAACTGAAAGCCTTAGGCGTTACGGTGCCGCCTGTTCATGTGACAGCCGATGCCGTTTTATCCATGCATCCGGTCGATAAGCAGATTGGATTTTATTTGCTCAAAAAAGCCGGCGTAACAGGGATTCGCCGTCGTATTGGCATTGCAGTCCGCGACTGGAAAGGCATGGAAGGCTTTAAACGGGAAATTGCCAAGGCGGCAGACATGCTGCAGAAAACGTATGATGCCCGCATTATCTTTATTCCCATGCAGTATCCTGCTGACGTACGCGCCGGTGAAGATATTGCTAAGATGATGAAAACAGAGGCCGTCGTCTTAAAAGAACGATACAACACCGTAGAATTTATGTCGCTTATCGGCTGTATGGATGCTGTGATTGCCAATCGGCTGCACGCTCTCGTATTTGCTTCCATTATGCAGATTCCTGCTGCGTCTATTTCGTACGATCCTAAAATAGACAGCTTTATTCAGCTGATCGGAGATACGCTGTGCGGCACGGTAGAAACGGTAACAGCACAGCAGCTGGTAAAAGACATTGCAGAAAAATTAGAAGCAGGACAGATCGCTCCGGAAATCAAAGCCCATTTGAATCATCTGCGCCGTCAGTCTATGCGCAATGCCTATTTGGCACTTCGTATTATTGAAGGAAAATCAGAACTGCGGGCGCATTTAAAAGACGATGCATAAGACGGCAGTATTGAAGAAAGTAAAGCGTAATGCTGCCAACTATATACTTACAACTGTATAGCAAAGAACTGTGACAAATTAGGTCTAAGACCTGTATGTTGCTGCAGTCCCATGTTTGAAAAGAGGTTTCCTATGATTGATTTAAAAGATGTATCGAAAGTATACAGCAATGGTTCCATTGCGTTAGATCACGTTTCGCTGCATATCGGGAAAGGCGAATTTGTATTTGTCGTCGGTGCCAGCGGTGCCGGCAAATCCACGCTGATAAAATTGTTGTCCCATGAAGAACTGCCGACATCCGGCTCAGTCTATGTAGACGGAACGGCAGTGAATCGGCTGCCCAAGAGCCGGGTTCCGTATTTGCGGCGCAAAATGGGCATCGTATTCCAGGACTTTAGATTGCTTCCCAACAAAACGGCCGAAGAAAATGTTGCTTTTGCTATGGAAGTCATTGAATCTCCGCGCCGCGTTATCAAAGAACGTGTCCGCAACGTGCTGGACTTAGTAGGACTCTTGGGCAAAGCCGATGCACTGCCGCATAACCTGAGCGGCGGCGAACAGCAGCGCGTAGCGATTGCCAGAGCCATTGTCAATCGGCCGCTGCTCTTGATTGCTGATGAACCGACAGGAAACTTGGACCCGGAAACATCACGCGATATTATGGATACGTTCAAAAAAATTAACCATATGGGGACAACCGTTCTCATGGTCACACATGATAAACAGATGGTAGATTTGATGAATAAGCGCGTCATTGAAATCGTCAACGGTCATGTCGTCCGTGATGAACAGAAAGGCGGCTACAACGATGAAGATTAGAACCATGCGCTATTTTATTTCAGAAGCCCTGCAGTCTTTTTGGCGCAACAGCTTTATGACGATTGCTTCTATTGCCACTGTAGCACTTTCTTTTTTTATACTGGGTATATTTATGACCTTAGTAGCAAACTTGGACTATTTTGCTGAAAACTTGGAAAGCCAGGTACAAATCAGTATTTATTTAAAAGATGATTTATCGACAGAACAAGTGATGAGTGTCGGCAAACGGTTAAAGCAAATGGAAGATGTCAAAGAGATCACGTTTACCAACAAAGATCAGGCTATGGATAAACTGCGGGACCGCATGAAAGACCAGCCGGGCATACTCAATGCGTTGGAAGGGAAAAACCCTTTGCCAAGTTCCTATGAAATTACGTTTACCGATCCAGCAGCTGTCAAACGGACAGCTCGTATCGTAGCGGATTATCCGGAAGTAGAAAGCACGCATTATGGGCAGGAAATTATCGAACAGCTTTTCCAGATTACGTCTGTTATTCGCTGGGGCGGCATTGCGCTGGTCATTTTCCTGACATTGGCAACGCTGTTTATCATTTCTAATACGATTCGTCTGACTGTTTTTGCGCGGCGGAAAGAAATAGGCATTATGAAATATGTCGGGGCAACAAACTGGTTTATCCGCTGGCCATTTCTCCTGGAAGGACTGCTCTTGGGATTTATTGGCGGCTTGATTGCAGATATTGTACTCTTTCAGTTTTATGAATTTGTTACGGTTGCCATTCATCGTTCCCTGGCATTTTTGCCTCTTGTCAGCATGTACCCGTTTATATACCGCATGGCAGGTATCCTGCTGGTTATCAGTATGTGCATTGGGGCTGTGGGCAGTACGATTTCGTTGAAACGGTATATGAAGGTGTAAGGCTATGGTGATGTTTAATTCCCACAAAAAATATATTGTTGCATGGGTGGCAGCAGCGCTGCTGAATCCCTGCTTTGCTGCGTTTGCAGACGATGAAGATTTGCAGAATCAGTTATCCGACGTGCAGGGACAAATGGCAGAGCAGGCGCAGAAAAAAAGCAATGCCGAAACGGTTATCGGCAATGTTTCTGAAAAACTGCGCGTCATTCAGGAAAGCTTAAATGCGGCAACAACAGAATACCAATCCATTTCTTCACAGCTTGCCGATACGGAAAAGCAAATTGCAGACATGCAGGTCAAATTAAAAGAAGAACAGGCAAAGCTGGAAAAACGGGAAAAGGTATTTCAAGTCCGCATCCGCGATATTTATATGCATGGACAGTTAAGTTATTTGGATGTCGTATTGGGTGCGAAGGATTTCAATGATTTTGCAAACCGCGTCGATTTGCTGCGGCGTGTCATTGCTGCCGATATGGATTTGATTCAGTCCATTCGCCAGCAACGTGATGAAATCCAACAGGTTCAGCAGGAATTGGAAAGCCAGCGGCAGAAACAAACGGAACTTAAAGAAAACGCGGCCAAGAAAAAAGTTGAAATTGAACAGCATAAGAAAGAACAGCAGGCTGTTTTGTATCAGGCAGAAAATGATAAGGCTACGGCTGAAGAAGCGTATCGTGAATTGGAAGCATCTTCTCAGGCTATTGGCGATATGCTGCGGCAAAGAGC
>DJEN01000024.1:10229-18887 GCA_002431345.1 Megasphaera sp. UBA5897
TCTGACGACGGCAGCAGTGCATCTGACAGTACAGGTGACAGCGGCAGCAGTGCAGACTATAGTTATCAGCCTGTCAGTGGCTCAGGGGCCTTTATTTGGCCGGTCAATGGGGTCATTACGTCTCCTTACGGCTACCGCACGCACCCGATTTTTGGCACTACGATTTATCACAGCGGTATAGATATTGGCGTCGATTACGGTACGCCTGTACACGCTGCTGACAGCGGTGTGGTCGTAGAAGCCGGCTGGATTAGCGGCTATGGCTATGCCGTTATTATCGACCATGGCAATGGCTTATCAACGTTATACGGTCACAATGAATCCTTAAATGTATCCGAAGGACAGTCTGTATCGCAGGGACAGGTTATTGCCTATGCAGGTTCTACCGGGAATTCGACAGGCCCTCATGTCCACTTCGAAGTACGATCTAACGGGGACCCCGTAGATCCGTCAGCATATTTGTAAGGCGGCGAATACGATGAATAAGACAGCGAAAGGAAAAGGAACTTCGTATCTGTGCCGGGCAGCCGCTTGGGCCGGTTCCGTATTGGCAGCAGCTGTATTGATTGTGATGGGCCTATCTTACTATTTTATGGGAGATTGGCTGGGATGGATGAAACTGTATCGGACTTTATATATTGTCGAAACACACTATGCCGATACAGTAGATAAAAAGACCTTGCTGGATGGTGCCATGAAAGGGATTGTTTCTACGCTTGGCGATAAGCATTCTGTATACATGGCCGGAGACGAATTTCAAAACTTTCAAGAACAAATGAAAAGTTCCTATGCAGGTATTGGTGTCTATATCGGCAGTACCGATGAAGGCGTATTAATCGCCGGAGTTATTGATGACAGCCCGGCTAGTGAAGCTGCGTTGAAACGGGGCGATATCATCATGGCTATTGATGGGACACCGACGACCGGCATGAAGCTGGAAGATGTATCACAAAAAATTCGCGGCCCCGTAAATACAGATGTAGTGCTGACAATCCGTGAAGACGGCGTGGACAAAGACGTAACGCTGACACGGCGGCAGATTCATATGAAGACGGTTATGGGCCAGATGGTCGAAGGCACGAATATTGGCTATATCCGCATCGGCGTTTTTAGTGAAGATACAGGCAAAGAATTTACACAAGAATACCAGTCGCTGCGGGAACAAGGCATGGAAAAAATGATTCTTGACCTGCGAAATAATCCGGGCGGGCTGGTAGACCAGGCAGTAGAAGTTGCCGGTAATTTTGTACCGCAGGGCAGCACGGTCGTTTCTTTTACCAGCAGTGACGGCAATACACAGACGTACACTGCTTCGGGAACAGGCGATACGATTCCTATGGCTGTATTGATTAATGAAAACTCAGCCAGTGCGTCGGAAATTGTCGCCGGGGCCGTGCAGGATTTGGCTTTAGGTAAGATTATCGGCGTACGCAGTTATGGCAAGGGCACTGTACAAGGTGTGTATGGCATTAGTGCAGACGATGCTGTCAAACTGACGGTTGCCAAGTATCATACGGCAAATGGCAGGGAAATTGACGGAGCTGGCATTGAACCGGATATTACGGTGCAGCTGCAGCCGAATGACACCGTAGACTATCAACTGCAGAAAGCGATGGATGTGTTAAAAGAAGAAGGATAAGGCATCGTGCCCATCTTTTGGAAAATTTCTAAAAAATGTCTTTACAGATTTGCAATTTTGCTTTAAAATTTTCTCAGTACCGTAATTACATATGCACGTAGGACAGATAGACAGGAGACATGGTATATGTATGCTGTGTCTCTTTCTGTATATATGGCAGCATAAGCGGAGATTTCGTATATAAGCGCATGGGCGCATCTGATTTTTATGAGGTGAATTATGTTTATAGACAGAGCAAGAATATTTGTACAATCAGGCCGCGGCGGCGACGGCATGAGCAGTTTCCGTCATGAAAAATTCGTCCCCAAGGGCGGGCCGAACGGCGGTGACGGCGGCCAAGGGGGCAACGTGGTTCTCGTAGCGGACCGCAATGTCAATACATTGGTGGATTTTCGTTTCCGCCGTTTGTTTAAAGCTAAACCAGGCGGCAAAGGCGAGGGAAGCAATAAATATGGCCGCAATGCAGACGATTTACTAATTACCGTGCCGTTGGGGACAGTCGTCCGCGATGAAGAAACGGATACGGTCATTGCTGATTTGAGCCATGACGGCCAACAGGCTATTGTAGCTAAAGGCGGCCGCGGTGGCCGCGGCAACTGGCATTTCCGTACCAGTGCCAACCGTACGCCGACCTTTGCCGAACGAGGAGAACCGGGAGAAGAACGGTGGCTGAAATTGGAATTGAAAGTCTTGGCAGATGTCGGGCTGTTAGGGTATCCCAGTGTCGGAAAATCCAGCATTTTACGGAAAGTATCTGCAGCACAGCCGGAAGTAGCCGCCTATCATTTCACGACGCTGAATCCTATTTTAGGCGTCGTCAATTTAAGTGACCACCGCAGCTTTGTCATGGCAGATATTCCGGGATTGATTGACGGGGCCAGTGAAGGCGTAGGGCTGGGACATGATTTTCTGCGCCACATTGAACGAACTAAAATCTTGATTCATGTTTTGGACGTATCCGGTATGGAAGGCCGGGATCCTATTGAAGACTACGAAAAAATCAATGCGGAATTAAAGAAGTACAGCGATAAATTATCAAGAAAACAGCAGATTGTCGCTGCTAATAAAGTAGATGCCTTGGAAGAAGGCTCGGATAATTTAGAACGGCTGGAAGCCTATCTGACACAGCGCGGCGTAGAAGTATATCCTATCTGCGCATTAACCGGCGAAGGAATGGATGCCTTGCTGGAACGGGTTTGGACACTGCTGGAAAACTACATCGAAGAACCGGAAGAAACGACGGAAGAAGTCGTGTATAAAGCAGAAGAAAAACCGGATTTTGAAGTCAAACGCGATGATGACGGAGCCTTCGTTATTACAGGACCGCGTATTGAAAATTTGGTAGCTATGACCAATTTTGATGATGACCAGTCACTGCGCCGCTTCCAACGGATTTGGCGGTATATGGAACTGGATAAACTGCTGAAGGAACATGGCATTCAAGACGGAAATACCGTCCGCATCTACGGTATGGAATTTGAATATCACGAATAAAAGGAGTCTGTATGAATAACAAAGATAAAAAGAAATTAAAAGGGATGGCAAGCTTGATGCCGTCTGTAGTACAAATTGGCAAAGAGGGATTGAGCAATGCCGTAATTGATAGTGCGCGCGCTGCCATTACAGCTAGAGAACTGATTAAAGCCCATGTATTGAATAATGCCAACTTGGATACCAAAGAAACGATGGAAGAATTGGCCGATATGCTGGGAGCTGAATTGATTCAGGTTATTGGCCATTATGGTGTTTTGTTTAAGAAAAAAGACAAGAAATCTCATTTTGATTTTATTACGATGTAAGGTTGTGATGCTATGACCATTATGCGGCCAGAATTAACACAAAAACGGCGTATTGTCGTAAAAGTCGGTTCGAGTACACTGACTCATGAATCAGGAAAATTAAATTACCACCGCATTGAGCGGCTGGTTATGGAAATTGCCGATTTGGCCAACCAAGGCAAACAAATGGTATTGGTATCATCTGGTGCCGTCAGTGCCGGGCTGGGCCCGTTAGGTTTGGGACAGCGTCCAAAGACTATTCGGGAAAAACAGGCTGTCGCAGCTGTAGGGCAGGGCGTACTGCTGCACACGTATGAAAAGATGTTTCGTGAATACGGCCAGATTGTAGGACAAGTATTGCTGACAAGAATGGATGCGCAGAACCGGAAAAATTTCATAAATTCCCGCAACACGCTGCTGACGATGCTGGATATGGGTATTCTGCCGATTATCAATGAAAACGATGTCGTTGCGATTGATGAGTTTAAAATCGGTGACAATGACACGTTGTCGGCGATGGTCAGCAGTATTATCGATGCTGATTTATTGGTACTGCTGTCTGATATTGATGGGTTGTATACAGCCAATCCGCAAACACATCCGGACGCCGCGCTGATTCCTAAAGTAACGGAAATCGACAAGCATTTTTATGATATAGCAGAAGGTGCGGGCTCTTCTATCGGCACGGGCGGTATGTATACCAAAATTCAGGCTGCGTCCATATCCACGTCTTCCGGTGTGGATATGGTCATTGCTTCCGGCAGTGAAGACGGCATTTTACGCCGAATCTGCCAAGGAGAAGAAATAGGGACTTGGTTTACGGCAAAAGACTCGAATCTGCATTCCAAAAAACGCTGGCTCTTGTCCGGCAGTAAATCACAGGGGACGATTGTCGTAGACGAAGGATGCCGCAATGCGTTAATAGAACATGGGTCCAGCCTGCTTCCCGTAGGAATTGTGCGGGTAGAAGGAATCTTCCACGAAGGAGACATTGTCCGCATTGTCTATGACGGCATCATCATTGCCAAGGGAATCGTGAATTATACGAGTGAACAAATCGCTGCGATAAAAAAACACAAAACAGATGACATTGCTGCCATTTTGGGACACGAAGGCGTGTATGAAGAAGTCATTCACCGGGACAACTTAGTCGTAATGCAGTAGCGGGGAGGGATACCAATGGAATCAGAAGTATGTATAAAGGCAAAAGCAGCCCATGAGGCATGCCGACAGCTGGCAAATGCCGCAGCGTCTGTTAAAAATGCCGCGTTAGCGTATATTGCAGATGAATTGGAAGGGCAATGTCAAACCATTATCACTGCCAACCAGGAAGATTTAAAGCGGGCCAAAGCAAACGGCATGAGCGAAGCAATGCTGGACAGGCTGGCATTGACAACAGACCGTATTGCCGATATGGCAAAAGGGGTGCGTCAGGTTATTTCCCTGCCAGATCCTGTCGGTACTTGTTTGGAAGATTGGACACGTCCCAATGGACTCCATATCCAAAAAGTAACCGTTCCGTTAGGCGTCATTGCCATGATATATGAATCCAGACCAAACGTAACGGTCGATGCCGCAGCTTTGTGCATCAAATCCGGCAATGCCTGCGTACTGCGGGGCGGCAGTGAATCCATCCGTTCTAATATGGCGTTGGCAGCCGTTATCAAAAAAGGCCTGCAGAAAGCCGGTTTATCTCCGGATTTAGTGGCGCTGCTGGAAAATACAGACCGGGCATTAGTCAAAGAACTGCTGACACTGCGGCAGTATATTGATTTGGCTATTCCCCGCGGCGGTGCCGGTCTGATTCAGATGGTAGTACAGACCGCGACAGTACCCTGTATTGAAACCGGCAGCGGTATATGCCATGTGTATGTAGATGCTGACGCTGATTTGGATATGGCTGTACGCATTATTGAAAATGCCAAAGTATCCCGGCCGTCTACGTGCAACGCTATGGAAACGCTGTTGGTTCACAAAAATGTCAGTCAGGCACTGCTGGCCAAGCTGGTGCCGGTCATGCAAAAAGATGCTGTAGAACTGCGTGGCGATCAGGCGGCATGCACCTATGAAACCGGTATGCAGAAAGCAACCGATACGGATTGGCAGACTGAATATAATGCGCTCATTTTATCGATTCGCACCGTATCTTCTGTAGAGGAAGCGATAGCGCATATCCGCCGTTACAGCACGCATCATTCCGAAACGATTGTGACGGAAAATAAAGAAACTGCTGCTAAATTTTTACAGGAAGTCGATTCTGCTGCTGTCTATGTCAATGCATCCACACGATTCACGGACGGATTTGAATTTGGCTTTGGCGCTGAAATTGGCATCAGCACGCAAAAGCTGCATGTTCGCGGTCCCATGGGGCTGACCGCATTGGTTTCCTATAAATATATCATTCACGGACAAGGGCAGATTCGCTGATGAAACGAATCATACGGGGATATATACAGACTCTTCGAAACTATGCAGCAGCACCTAAAACACAATATGAATATAAGCATTATGCCAGATTCTTGGTGTTTTATCTGCTGGCTGTCGGCATCGTATGGGGAGGAATCTATCTTTACTATGGAAATTACTAGACTGGGGATTATGGGAGGCACATTCAATCCCATTCATTTGGGACATTTGATGATAGCCGAAGAAGCGAGACAGACGTTTCATTTGGATAAAGTCTTGTTCATTCCGTCTTATATTACACCCAATAAGCATGTAGCAGGCGCTACGGCAGAGCAGAGATTGACTATGGTGCGGCTGGCTATTGCAGATAACCCTCATTTTGCAGTAAGTGATATGGAAATACGCCGCAAAGGCCGTTCCTACACCGTAGATACACTGCATTTTCTAAAAAAACTCTATGGGCCGTCTTATATTTTATATTTTATTTCCGGCACGGATACGATTCAAGACTTGCCCAACTGGCATGAACCGGAAGAAATTTTATCGTTATGCCAGTTTGTTGGAGCGACACGGCCGGACGGCAGCCAGTCTATTGGCAGTGTCATAGAGCATTTTGGAACATTGGGTAAACATATCTTAAAGTTAACCGTACCTACTATGGAAATATCTTCTACGGAACTGCGGCACCGCATTGCAGCTGGTCAGTCTATCCGCTACATGATACCGCCGACAGTCGCAGAATATATCCGTAAAAATGGAGTATATCAATGTACAACGAAGCATTAAAAGAAAAAATTAAACAGGATTTAAAAGAAAGTCTTTCTAAGCATCGGTACACCCATGTGTTGGGTGTTGCCGCCAAAGCACGGGAATTAGCCAGCCAATACGGCGGCGATTTAGATCAGGCAGAAGTAGCAGGCCTGCTGCATGATGCAGCCAAACAAAAGCCTTTAAAAGAAATGCAGCAGCTGGCACGCCGTTCTTTCGGCGATTCCCTGCCGGCTGCCGTTATGTCTGCAGGCGGACTGCTTCACGGCTACGCAGCCGTAACGATTGCCAAAGAAACATACGGCATACAGGATGAAACGCTGCTTGCGGCGTTGGCTCATCATACGACAGGTGCCGAATACATGGGGACGTTGGAAAAAATCATTTTCATTGCCGATTATATTGAAGTCAATCGCGATTTTGACGGTGTGGAAACACTGCGTCAGCTGGCTGCAGCCGATTTGAATCGGGCCGTATTAGCTGGGTATGATTCCACCATTTCCCATTTGCTTGCACAAGAAAAAACGATTTATGCAGGCACTGTCATCAATCGAAATGCCCTGCTTTTGGCTATGCAGGCAGATAGGAAGGAAAAATGATGGAGCAAGACAACCTAACCAAAAAACGTCCTCAAAAACGCATGAAGAAAAAAATAACGCCGCGCCAAAAACTTCGCTGTTTGCTGCTGGTGTTGGCAGCACTGCTGTTTATTTGCCTATTGGCTGTAGTGGGATGGAAGCATTTCCAGGATTCTCGTCAGGCGCAGCTTCAAGGGAAAATAGATGCTGTGCAGAACGGCTCTTCCGAGTCTTTTACTCAATCCAGTCCGGATATCCCGCTGTATGTCCTTTTGGTCGGCGTGGACAACGATGCGCCGCAGCATGCTAATTTTATTGGCGTAGCCGCCGTAAATCGGGACAAAAAGCAGGTTGATTTCATTATGCTGCCGGACAATACGAAAATTACAGGGCGCAAAGAAAAAGGAATACAGGAACTGCAGGATGTGTACAGCGAAGGCGGTCTACCGCTGCTGCGGGCTGTCGTAGAAGATATTTTCCATATTCCTATTCCGTTTTATGCTGAATTTACAGAAGAAACATTTGGCAAAATGATTGATATGAGCGGCGGCATGCCTATGTACGTCGAAAAAAATATGTATCATGCCGATGCTGCCGGGGAAACAGATATCAACTTGTACCAAGGTTATCAAAACCTTGACGGGCAGGAAGCTGTCGGCTATATGCGTTATATTGACAGTGACGGCTATTTGTCACGGACACAGCGGCAGGAACGGTTTGTCAAAGAATTTTACAACGAACGGGAAAATCATTTTGGCATTGCCAATGCCATTTTTATGTATCGATTTTGGAATCAGGTTCAATCCAATATTTCTGCGAAAGATATGGCTGCCTTGGCATTTGATTTTAAAAACGTGCCGGTCAGTGCCATTCATTTCTATATTTTGCCGGGAGAAATGACGCAGGATAAAGAAACATCCTATCAGGAATTATGGACATATGACCCCGTAGAAGTGCAGAAAATTATAGGTACGACCAACAACGCGATTGCAGCGGCACCGACAGCTCCTGCAGCCGATGTACGCACAGCAAACGCAAAAGAATAAAGGAGAAACGATAGATTATGCCAATCGTAATGAAAGAAACGACGAAAGAAGAAAAAGAATTAAAGAGTTATGAAATTGCTGCTAAAGCAGCAGATGATAAAAAGAGCTGGGATATTGTCATTTTGAATATGGAAGATTCTTCCATGATGGCGGACTATTTTGTTATCTGCAGTGCCCGCAACAACCGGCAGGCCCAAAGTATTGCCGATAACATTGAAGAACAGATGGAAAAACACGGCTATGATGTCCGTCATGTAGAAGGATACCGGGAAGGAAAATGGATTCTTATCGATGCCGGTGAAGTTGTAGCCCATGTGTTTGTAGAACAAGACCGCCAGTATTACGATTTAGAAAATTTATGGTGTGACGCTGAACGAATTCCGTTTGAAGGTGAATAAAATGAATCCATTACTGCAGGAAAATAGTATAGCTACGCTGGAAGT
>DJEN01000081.1:0-19803 GCA_002431345.1 Megasphaera sp. UBA5897
GCAGGCAATGCGGCGTTGATGTTGTCAATTCCCCCATTACGAAGCAAGACGCGAACCATAGAATAAATAATTCCCAAATAAATAACCGTAACGCTGAGAATATTGGAAAGACCGGAAGACCATAGGCCTCCAATAGTTGTGATGCCGATAAATACGACGGCACTGACAATCATGCCGGCATGCATGGAGAAGATATCCGGCATCAATGCATGTAAAATAGAACCGCCGGCTACATATTGAAGAGACGTAATGCAAATCATAATTAAGGACAAGCCGATAACGCTGATAATACGTGCTTTTTCATCATAGCTTCGTTCAAACAATTCAGGAATTGTCGTGCAGTTTAGTGCGCGATATTTGCCGGCAGCAACAAACCCCATAATAATAGCGCCGATAGCCCAGGCTCCGTTATACCAACCGGCAGCCAAACCGATTTTCGTAGCACTTTCTGCGACGCCAACTGTTGAAGCCGCACCGACGGCCATGCCGGTAATACTGACGGCAACGAGTCCTGTTGAAAACTTCCGTCCGGCAAATAGATATTCTGTCGGATTTTGGCTTGCCCTGCGCTTGACATAAAACGATATGGCAAACAATAAAATGATGTATAAAATGACAATACATAGTTGAATAGACATCTATACCTACTCCTTTGCAATAAAAATTTAATTTTACGCAACTTAGGTTCCGCACAATGCAACAAAGATGACGTAAGATGTTACTATTGTATGCTAAAATAACATAAAATTCAAGCGGTTTGTACTGCCTTTTATATAAAGTATATAAGTAAATGCACAATAATAACCAAAAGTCATAATATAGAAAACAGTCGGTATACTAAAATTATAATTTTTATGCATACCAAAAATCCTTGTATATATATAACAGATATGAATGCAAATACTTTGTACCAATTATTTACAAAGTATTTTAAATATGGTATGATACGGCAGAGGCAAAAGATAGCATCACGCAAGTGAGTTATACTTTTTTTTCGGATTGTTGTATTAGATGGATTGTCATCTGCTTGGATCGTAACGGACCGAGACAGAAAGGATTGCTCATCATTTCTTAGCAGAGTCGTATTTCTCAAGCTGCTTGTTTTGACGTTTGCATAGTTACAGTGCGCCTTTCAGTCTAGGCTGAAAGGCGTTTTTTGTTTTCTTTTGCCAAAAAACTTATAGGGAGGGTGTTATTTTGAAGAAATGTTGTTCCTTTTTAGTAAACAACATGGCAATCTTTGTCGTACTGATTGGGATTGTAGGTGCGATGCGTCCCCAGACATTGACATGGGCAGGCCCTTATGTTGGCTGGCTGCTGGGAATTGTCATGTTTGGCATGGGCATGACATTGACTGTTCAGGATTTTAAGACGGTTTTGCAGCGTCCCGTAGACGTACTGCTGGGGATTGTGGCGCAATTTCTAATCATGCCTTTTATCGCTTGGGCGTTAGTGCGGCTGTTTGCCTTGCCGCCGGAACTTGCTATCGGGGTTATTTTGGTAGGAACCTGTCCGGGCGGCACAGCATCTAATGTCATTTCCTATTTGGCAAAAGGCGACGTAGCTCTGTCTGTGTCTATGACGATGGCGACAACGCTGTTGGCACCTATTGCAACCCCTGCGCTGACTTGGGTGTTAGCAGATGCCTGGATTGACGTATCTTTTACAGCCATGATGATATCGATTGCAGAAATGGTTTTGCTGCCAGTGCTGTTGGGATTGGCTGCGAATCATTTTTTCCGTCCGGCTGTTTCCAAAGTATTGCCGGCATTGCCCGTTATTTCTGTGTTGACAATTATCTTTTTAGTCGGTATCGTAGTATCGTTGGGGGCATCTCGTTTATTCGAAGTAGGTCCGTTGATGGCTGTGATTGTCATATTGCATAATATATGCGGTCTGATTTTGGGATACGGCATGGCACGTATGCTGCGGCTTAATTCTAAAAAAGCGCGTACTGTCGCCATCGAAGTTGGGATGCAAAATTCAGGGATGGCAGCTTCACTGGCTGTGTTGTATTTTAATCCGGCAGCGGCTATTCCAGGTGCTATTTTTAGTGTATGGCATAACATTTCCGGTTCTATTGTTGCCAATTTCTTTTCACGGCGCGATGAACGTCAAAAACAAGGTGAATTGGAAGAAGCAAAATCTATTCATATGGCATAATCAAAGGAGTATTCACGTATCATGAAAATTTTTCGTACAGTAGCAGATATGCAGGCATATGCTGCAGAAGTAAAAAAAGAAGGTAAAGTAATCGGTTTAGTTCCTACGATGGGAGCTCTTCATGAAGGGCATTTGACGCTGATGCGTACGGCAAAGGCAAAATGTGATTTTGTCGTAGCATCTGTATTTGTAAATCCAACACAGTTTGGACCGAACGAAGACTATGATGCGTATCCACGCCGTTTTGAAGAAGACTGCAAAAAATTGGAAAGTGTTGGCGTAGATGCCGTATTTCATCCAGAACCGTCTGAAATGTATCCGGAAGGTTACTGTACGTATGTAAACGTTGAAGGCGATATTACGCATAAGCTTTGCGGTGCTCAACGCCCTATTCATTTTCGCGGCGTAGCTACTGTTGTTACTAAGTTAATGAATATTACCCGTGCTGATGAAGCTTTCTTTGGACAAAAGGACGCACAGCAGGTGGTCGTTGTTCGCCGTTTTGTCAGCGATTTAAATCTTCCGGTTCACATCAATATGGTACCGATTGTTCGTGAAGAAAGCGGTTTGGCCCGCAGCTCCCGCAATGCGTACCTCTCTCCTGCTGAAAAAAAAGCAGCTCTCGTCTTATCGCGCAGCCTTCGGAAAGCTCAGACTGCATATGATGCTGGTGAAAAAAATGTAGATGCATTGAAACAAATCGTTACGAAAGAAATTCAAAGCGAACCGATGGCATCGATTGATTATGTTGATTTATTTTCTTTCCCTGCATTGCTTCCTATCGAAACAGTAGATCAGGAAAGCTTGCTGGCCATTGCTGTTCGTATTGGCAAGACACGTTTGATTGATAATATTATTTTAGGTGCTTGATTAGAAACTGCAGCAAGAGCTTTAATGTAAGATAAAGAAACAAGGGCCGTGTTCCGATGGAATATGGCTCTTATTTTGTTTCACGTGAAACATGGTTCTATCTTCATGATTTCTTCACATGTTCTTCTTTTTTTCTTTGCAAAAATATATTATAGTAAGTATATAAGAAAAGCGATTCAAGGAGGTGTTTATATCATGAAGAAAAAATGGATGAGCATACTGGGAGTACTGTTGATATTGGGAGCGGCAAACGTATTGGCAGATTCCGTATCCCCGGCACAGTATTCAAACAACAGTGCAGCATTTTCCTATTGCCATGATACGACGCATGACCATCACGGCTGCTGATATGCATGGGTGTATCCTCAAGAGAAATCCTCTCTTGAGGATTTTTTTATTCTTCATAATTTCTTCATCATTTTATCATAGTTTCTTTATATGCGCGGCGTATACTATACGTATGATTAAACAATGAGGAGGGATTAAAACATGGTAATGACTCATTATATGGAATTACTTTCACTGCATCAGCCATGGAACTTAATTATATTTATGCTTGTCCCTATGGTATTGGCAGAAACGATTTTAGCATCCGGTATTTTTACTCTTTTTTACAAAGATAGACGCAGCCAAACGTGGCAGAAAATAAGCCATCTTGCGACGATTGTGTTAGGAATTTTCTTTATTTGTGTTACCATCTATTTGGGTGTATCATATATCCCTACGATTCAGTGGCGCGGCCCTATTGATTATATTGCTGTATGGTCGTATGTACTGGCAGTGATTCCGTCAATTCTTTTGCTGGCACAGGAATTTGGCCTTATGGATAAAACTGCGTCCAATGAAAAGAAAACCATGCATCACGTAGTGCTTATGATTTTTTTCGTTGTATTTACTCATTTTGCTATGGTATTTGGTATGGCCGATCCGCAGCTGGCGGGATATATGCCGCCTAATCAACCTATGCAAATGGATCATTCTATGATGAATCATGCTAACATGAATCACCAGCAGATGAATATGAAATAACAACATCATTTCTGAATTTCTCTTTTTTCTAGGACTGCAAAAAATACATGCTATTTTTTGCAGTCCCTTTATGTTTCACGTGAAACAGTACTGTCTTGGGAAAGAACATGATACAATAGAGAGAGGATTTTTGACAAGGAGGATTTTATATGGTTCCCTACTCTATTTTACTTGTAGATGATGATGAAAAACTTTGCTCACTTTTATATTCCTATTTTAAACAAGAGCACTGTATTGTCTATCGCGCGGCCAATGGCATGGAAGCAATACAGCAGGTAAAGCAGCATGAGCCGCAAATCATGATTTTAGATATCATGATGCCGGGAATGGATGGATTTGAAGTCTGCCGTCGCGTAAGGCAGTTTAGCGATATCCCTATCATTTTTTTGACAGCTAAAGATGATGAAACAGATAGACTGATTGGATTGAATATTGGAGCTGATGATTATGTCAGCAAGCCATTTAATATTCGGGAGCTGGTTGCCCGCGTACACAGTTTGCTGCGGCGTGTGCGCGGTGAAGTGATTCAACAGCATACTCAATACATCATTCGTGATTTAGTCATTGATAAAGAAAAATTTACTGTTGAACGAAATGGCAAACCGATTTCACTCACGCCTACAGAGTTTAATATATTGGAGGTACTTGCGTCTTCTCCAGACCGCGTGTTCAGCCGGATGCAGCTCATGGAAAAAGCGCAGGGAGGCTATAGTTTTGAAGGATATGAACGCACTATCGATACGCATGTTCGCAACCTGCGGAAAAAATTAGAGCTGAATGCGGCTAAGCCAACGTATATTTTGACCGTATATGGTATTGGATATAAATTTGCCGGAGGCCGTCATGAAACGATATGAGAGCTTAGCATTTCGCCTGACCGGTATGGTATTCATCTTGTTGTTTTTAACAATATTTATTTTATTGTTTTTAGTTAATGTTCAGATGGACAGCCACTTTTCCCAATATTTGCAAATGAATGCGGAAAATGTAATGAGCCATCACATGATGCACGGTGCGGCAGAACGCCATTATATTGCGTCTATTCATCAATCACTCTTTTGGGTTGGTCTCAGCATGATAGTAGTTAGCGTCGGCGTTAGTTTTGTTATTGTTCGCAAACTGGCATCTCCTTTGATGGATTTGACCAAAGCCGTCCGGACGATACAAGAAGGGAAATACGGTCAAACAGTACCTGTCGAACGGCATGATGAAGTAGGCATGTTGGCCCAAACGTTTAATGATATGTCGCAGCAGCTGGCACGCAACGACATGATGAGGCGGCAATTATTTGCCAATGTTGCCCATGAACTGCGTACGCCGCTGGCGATTATTCAGGGAAACTTGGAAGGCATGATTGATGATGTGGTACCTGCTGATAAGACGACATTCTTATCAATGGAAGATGAAGTACTGCGTATGGGACGATTAATTCAAGATTTGCGGGATTTGTCATTAGCAGAAATCAATGAATTGGTACTGCATAAAGAAATGATACATATGAACCTTTTACTGGAACGTGCTGTAAGCATGCTTCAGCCGCTATGCGATGAAAAGCATTTGCATGTACAGCTGCATCTCTCTCCCTCCCTGCCGATGGTGATGGCAGATAAAGATCGTATCAATCAAGTGATTTATAATATTTTAAATAATGCTATTCGCTATGTTGACTCAGACCGTTCTATTTGCATATATACGTCTGTGTGTGCCATGGATGGGAAAAAAATGATTCAGACAGATATTGCTGATACGGGAAATGGTATTGAAGAAGAAGATTTAAAACATATTTTCCAATATTTTTATCGTACAGAGAAATCAAGAAATCGTAAGAGCGGAGGCAGCGGTATTGGCTTGGCATTGGCCAAACAATTTGTTCAAAGTCATGGCGGGACGATTACTGCGCATAGTGAAATAGGAAAAGGCACCGTATTTAGCTTTACACTGCCGGTATAAACGTCAAAACCCCTTACGATGTTTCACGTGAAACATCGTAAGGGGTTTTGTGCAACACTAAAAAAATAAACTTTATTTTACTAATTCATAGCCGGCGTCGGCAATAACTTTGGCAAAATCATCTGTTGAAATGTCTTTCGTTGCTGTAACTTCAGCTTTTTTGCCTTCTAAGTCAACGGTAACTTCCGTAACGCCATCCATAGCTGCTAATGCATCATGGACATGTTTTTGGCAGTGTTGGCACATCATGCCTTCGATTTTTAATGTGGTTTTCATCGTAGTGATTCCTTCTTTCTTTGTACTTTCATTAGATTGTATATGGGAAGTTTCATGTTTTGTTTCACGTGAAACAGTTCCAACAACGTGATTTGGTTTGAAGAAACGCAAGCGCAGGGCGTTCATGACAACGCATACACTGCTCATGCTCATAGCCGCGGCACCAATCATAGGGCTTAGCTTGATTCCGTATGCAGGATATAAAAGTCCGGCGGCTAACGGAATCGTAATGACGTTGTAGAAAAAGGCCCAAAATAAATTTTCTTTAATATTTTTAATGACGGCTTTACTCAAGCGAACGGCACTGACAGCATCCAGCAAGTCGTTGCGCATCAGCACGGCATCGGCACTTTCAATAGCAACATCTGTGCCGGCACCAATTGCCATGCCTAAATCTGCTTTGGCAAGAGCGGGTGCATCGTTGATGCCGTCGCCAATCATAGCAACGGTATGGCCTTCTGCCTGCAGCTGTGCAATGTGTTTTTCTTTATCCTGCGGCAGTACTTCAGCGATGACAGCAGGAATATGAAGCCGTTTGCGGATAGCCTCGGCAGTACGCTTATTATCGCCTGTAAGCATAACTACATGAATGCCCATTTTTTCAAATAAAGAAATGGCAGCCGCACTGCTGGCTTTTTCCATATCGGCAGCCGCAATTATACCGATAATTTCTTCTTTGTCCGCAAAAATCAAGGGGGTTTTTCCCTCGTCAGCCAATGCATCCAAGCATGCGCGGTACGGTGAAATGTCGACCTGAATTTCTTTCATGAGCGCTTCATTGCCAGCATAATATGTTTTTTCACCTATAGATGCTTGAATGCCGCGGCCAAACAAGGCTTTAAAATCCGTGACAGGTGTCGGAGCAATATGATGTTCCTCGGCATAGGTGATGATTGCTTCTGCAAGGGGATGTTCACTCCCCTTCTCCATGCCGGCTGCCAAAGAAAGCAGTTCGTCTTCTTTTCCTGCATATGTTTTTATATCAGTAATGCGAGGTTTTCCTTCTGTGATCGTACCGGTTTTATCCATGACGACTGTATCAATGGCGTGTGCCGTTTCCAGTGCATCGCCCGATTTGATTAAAATACCGTTTTCGGCGCCTTTTCCCGTCCCTACCATAATAGCTACCGGTGTAGCCAAACCTAAAGCACACGGGCAGGAAATAACGAGTATAGAGATACCGATAGAGAACGCAAATTCTAAATCGGCGCCCAAAATAAAATACCAAACGGCAGTTACCAGAATAGCAATGGTAATGACAGCTGGGACAAAAATTCCGGCAACAGTATCAGCCAGTTTGGCAATAGGTGCTTTGCTGGCACTGGCTTCATCGACGAGCCGTATGATTTGATTGATTGTCATATCGGCGCCTACCCGTTTGGCTAGAAAATGGATAGATCCTGATTTATTTATCGTTGCCGATGTAACTGTATCACCAGGACGTTTTTCTACGGGTATACTTTCCCCTGTAATGGTAGATTCGTCGATGCTTGTCGTGCCTTGGCAAATCGTGCCGTCTGCAGGAATGCGTTCACCTGGCCGCACAATAATTTCGTCGCCAATGACTAATTCTTCGATGGGAATAATGGATTCGATTCCGTTGCGCAGTACAGATGCCTGCTTGGGAGCCAGTTTGATCAGTTTTTCAATCGCTGCGCTGGTTTTTCCTTTTGCGCGTGTTTCTAAATATTTACCGACTGTAATTAACGTAACGATCATACCGGCAGATTCAAAATATAGATTGGTGCTGTATGTTTCTACAAGCACCCAATCGCCGTGTCCCATGCCCCATCCCATGCGGAAAATGGCAAAAGCACCAAAAACAGCGGAAGCCATCGACCCCATGCCGACTAAACTGTCCATATTGGGAGCCCCATGGAAAAGATTGCGAAACCCATTAATATAATACTTACGGTTTAGATACATAATGGGAAGAATAAGCAAAAACTGAGAGAATGCAAAGGTAATCGCATTTTCAGGGCCGTGAAATACGGCTTTAAATCCTTCCGGGACAGGCAGGCCAAACCATTCTAAAAACATATGGTGCATGGCAATATACATGGTCGGAATTAGAAAAATAATCGACCATATGAGACGATGCCTCATCGAGTTGATTTCTTGTGAAGACGTATCAGCTGCATTTGCGTCTGTTTGTACAGCAGTCTTTTCTCCCGGAAGAGATGCACCGTAGCCGGCATGTACAACTGCCTCGATAATGCCATGGCTGTCTAATTTGGTTTCATCATACTCCACTTGCATGCTGTTCGTCAACAAATTGACACTGGCTTTATGTATGCCGTCTAATTTGGAAACAGCCTTTTCAACGCGGGATGAGCAGGCAGAGCAACTCATTCCTGTTATCAGATACTTTTCATGCTTCATGTCATCAGTCCTTTACTTCATTAATTTTTGCAGTGTACAGACAAGTTCATCGACTACATCGTCCTTGCCTTCACGGATGTCATGAACAACACATGATTTTATGTGTTGAGAAAGTAATATTTTATTGAAAGAATTGAGGGCAGATTGTACGGCCGTGACTTGCGTTAAGATGTCAACACAATATCTGTCCGATTCAACCATATTGCGGATTCCTCGTATTTGTCCTTCTATTCGATTTAACCGCGTAATTAGATTTTTGTATTCTTTACTGTTTTTGTCTCTGTGTTTGGATTTTCCTGTTGAACAACAACAATCACAAGTATTTTTTTCTTCCATAACAACATCCTCCTTTGCGCCATTTCTTATAATACCCTATACGGGTATACAAATATAATATACCCGTATAGGGTATTATGTCAATACAAAAGAACGAGATAAATGAAAATTATAACCAAGTTTATTTATGGACAAAAAAAATTCCCCAGACAAGTATATCTTGTCTAGGGAACAAAACGTCAATAGGTTATTTTTTTAAGACATTTACAACATCCTGTGTTTCATCTTTGGCATTTTCATAGCCGGCAATGATAGAACCTTGGACAACAATGCAGTCATAGCCTTTGTCTTTACGGACTTGTTCTACAGCCTGTACGACATCTTTTTCCATAGGAACGACTAATTTATTTTCCAAATCTGTAATGCGCTGATTCAGCTGTTTTGCCAATTCACGTTTTTCCTGATCTGTTTTTAATGTAGCAGATTTTTTAGTAAATTCTTCATCAGCTTTTTTGAAAGCACCTTGCATTTGTGCGCTTACTTTAGGATAATCTTTGTGAGAAGAAATGAGCGTGTCAAAATTTACATAGCCTACACCAGACGCAAATGCTGAAGTAGCAGCAACGACGCTCATCATGCCGATAACAGCGAGAGAAGCTAATTGTTTTTTCAGTTTCATATGACAATCCTCCTGAGAGTATGAGATAAACTCAAAATTATTACTTTGTTGTATTATATCAGACTTACCAGAAAATCACAACTATTGTGACTATACTGTAACAAACACATATGAATAGTTTTTATATGATTTAATCTTTTGATGAAGCAACTGTATTTTGGTTATCATCTTCATCTTTGATGTATATATATTTATCTTTTTTCATCTTTTCAATGATTTCGGGAGCCATCGTAATTAATTTTTCGAATGCGGATGCCTGATAGCCATCTTTTTTGATAGAAAACATTTCTACTCTATCTCCTTTGATAACTAAAATGGCAGATGGCTCTAATTTTGCGCCGCCGCCGCCACCGGCACTTTGACGGCCCGTATCTGTTTTGCCATGTATGCCGCCGGAGCCAAAGCCAAACGTGACATCTACAAAAGGAACCAGGATGGCATCACCAATATGAACTGCTTCACCAACTACGGTTTCTACTTTTATCATTTCTTTAAAATTTTCGAAGATAGTTTCCAAATTGTTTTTGATGTATGAATTATCCATGATGTTCTCCCTTTCTTACGGTGTGCCACTGTCCTAAGATATGGCGGACTGGACGTGATAACAGAAATGTAATGGAGCAGGCAGCGACTGCTGCCGGACAGATACACCCGGCTGCGTGCACCGTACAGTCGTATTCTTCCGATGTAAAATTGAAATGCAGGTCGTCTGTGCTGGCCGGAATGACTGCATATAAAGCACCTGCGAGCATACCTGTTTTATGAGGCGCCGTTAGTCCCAATGTACCCGTTAACGTTAACGTACGAATACGGGAAATAGAAAGGATGTCCTGCAGCCAGGTAAAAAAAGCAAGTGCAAAATCTTCAGTGCAAACCAGTGATTTCCAAGAAAAATGCTTTTGGTGTTTTTCGGCGTTGTCAGCATGCAGTTCATCATAGGTCACGGCATGGGTTTCTTTTTTTAATTCCTGTACGACGGCTTCCTGCTGTTCTTTAGTCATTTCTGCATTGTGTGCAGAAGTTGGCGCAGTATGTTGTTTTTCCCATAAAACATACCATTCTGTTTGCGGCCGCTTGCCATAGGTATACTGCCAAGTATAGGAAAATGCGCGCCCCAGCCAGCAAAGTGTGCCGGATATATGAAATGGCGAGCCAATATACACCATGCAGCTATATGATACAGGAAGACATAATATAGTAATCATAACAATCAAGATGACTGTTATGAGCATGATAATCCCCATCCACTCCACCACACTCTCTTGAACAGAATATATACATAAATAAAATTCTAGGTCAGCAAGAAAAAATCCTTTATGAACAGCTAATCTTTTTTATGAAAAATGCAGTCAACATCTTCAGCACCAAAACAGCGGGAACAAGAAATGCATGTTGCCGGTTCTGTGTCGCCGTTTTTCCAGCGGTTTGGCAAATCCGGCTGACGCAGCAGCGGACGGCACATGGATACAAATGCCAGTGAAGTATTGGTAAGAACGGACTCTATTTCCTGTACTTGACGGAATCCGCCTACTACACCGATGTCTACTTGTGTATGCAGCTGGCTGGCAGCAGCTGCGGCATAGCGTGCAAAATACATAGGTTCTTTCGTACGGCGAATTGCCCGAATCGGGCCTTTGCGCGGCAGAGATGACATATTGCCGCCGCTGACTTCAATGGCGTTGATTTTTTGCTGTGCAAGCCAACCCATGACTTGCTGGCTTTCTTCAAAAGTAAAGCTGCCTTCTTTCATAAAGTCGCCGCAGTTTAGTTTGACCCAGATCGGATAGTCTGCTCCTGTTTCACGGCGCATGGCTGCTGTGCATTCTAAGAGAAAGCGGGCACGGTTTTCTAACGAACCGCCATAGTTGTCTGTGCGGCGGTTGAAATACGGAGATAAAAATTTACTGGACAAATACCCGTGGGCACTGTGAAATTGAACGCCGTCAAAGCCGGCTTTTTTGGCACGGCCCGCAGCTTTGCCTACGTCATCGACGAGCCGGGAAATTTCTTCTATAGTCAGCGCATGGGATTCCTGCGTGATTTTTCCTAATTTTTCTGTTACGCCGCTGGGGCTGACAATGATGCGGTTGGCACCTTCCGGGAGCATAATGGATGAACCCATGACGACGATTTGGGCAATAATCTTGCCATGATGCGCGTGGACGTGGCGAATCATTTTTGCAAGCGGTGCAATACAACTGTCATTGTCAATGCAAATTTGGCGGTGCTGACGCGGTTCCAGAGAGCTGGCAGCCATCATTCCGGTGATCATAATGCCAATGCCGCCATCTGCAAGGCGTGTATAGACCTGCGTTAGATTTTCTGTAGGATAGCCGTGTTCATCAGCCATTCCCTCAAACGTAGCAGAACGGACAATTGGGCAGGCTGCATCAATGCCGCCAATATGACATGTATCAAAAAGCATGAATAATCTCTCCTTGGTAACTAAAAATGGTTTAAAGTTTTACTTACTATTATAGCTTAAAACAGTATAAAAATCTAACTTTTTCCCAAATTATTTTGTAACCGAAATAAAAGCATACGACATGCAGAAGCCATGCCCTGTCTATGTGGTTTAATGCAGCTGCAGAGAAGTAGTTTATTCTATATATTATATGGGAAAACACACAAAATGATAATAAAAGGAAAAAACAGGCATATTTTTATGATTTTTGGCTATATTTTTTCATCCTAGAATAGGAATTTAAACTGTTTTCGTGTATAATATAGATGTTTGTTAATTTGGAAGTTCATGAAGGGATGTTGAATACATGGCTACAGCAATGGTAATAGGCACCCAATGGGGTGATGAAGGTAAAGGTAAGATTGTAGATTATTTAGCACAAAAAGCAGATGTCGTCGTTCGCTCACAAGGCGGCAACAACGCAGGTCATACAGTTGTTGTCGATGATCAGGCATTTGCACTGCGCCTTTTGCCGTCTGGAATTTTGTTCTCCGATAAAACCTGCATCATTGGCAGTGGTGTTGTCGTCAATCCTGCCGTTTTACTGCAGGAAATTGCCGGAATGACCTCTAAAGGCGTACAGATCAGCAAATTGGAAATTTCTACGCGTGCGCATGTTATTATGCCGTATCATATTCGTATTGATGAAGAAGATGAAAAATTAAAGGGCGATGCCAAAATCGGCACAACGAAAAACGGCATTGGTCCTTGCTATGCAGATAAAGTAAACCGTGTGGGTATTCGCGTTGGTGATTTGATGGATAAAGATGTTTTCGCCAAAAAACTGCGTATGAATATCGATTTGAAGAATCGTTTGTTTGAAAAATATTATGGCTGCGAAGGGTTTGACTACGATACCGTATTGAAAGAATATTTGGGATATGCAGAACAGATTCGCCAATATGTAAAAGACACAGATTATTCTGCCAACTTATATGTTACAGAAGGCAAAAAGGTTCTGTTTGAAGGGGCACAGGCAACGATGCTTGACCTCGACCATGGTACCTACCCGTTTGTTACCAGCTCGAATCCGACGGCTGGCGGTGCATGCACCGGTTCCGGCGTGGGTCCCCGCCGCATGGAAAATATTGTCGGCGTCGTGAAAGCTTATACGACTCGTGTAGGTGCAGGCCCGTTCCCGGCAGAACAAATCAACGAAATTGGTGACACACTGCGGAATACAGGACACGAATTTGGTACTGTTACAGGCCGTCCCCGCCGCTGCGGCTGGTTGGATACGGCTGTTGTCAAATATGCAGCTATGCTCAACAGTTTAGATTATTTGGCAATTACTCGTTTGGATATTCTCGATAATCTGGATACGATTAAAATTTGTACTGGATATAAATTCGATGGCAAACTTCTTCAAGAATATCCGGCAAGCTTGGATGTATTGGAAAACGTTGAACCGGTGTACGAAGAAATGCCGGGTTGGAAAACACCTATTTCCAGCTGCCAGTCTTATGATGAACTGCCGGAAGCAGCCCGTCACTATGTAGAACGCATCAGCCAGCTCGTTGGCGTGCCGCTGGGAATTGTTTCTGTAGGTCCGAATCGTAATCAGACTATCGTTTTAAAAGAAATTTTTTAGGAAATTTTGGGTTTTCACCATAACATATATAAGACGAAAAACCGACTTCTTTCACGAAGTCGGTTTTTTGTCTTATGTATATTTATCATGCTGTTTGAATATGCTTTAATATAAGGAATCTAAATAGGAGTACAAAAATCGGTATAGATAAGGTATAATGATAAGTAATATAATCGTAAAAAATATATAAAGGAGCGTATTGAATGAATGATAAGGCGCAGATATTGGTTGTAGAAAATGAGAAGCAAATAGCCGGATATATTCAAACAGAACTGGAACATAAAGGGTATGAATGCTGTGTAGAACATGAGGGAGTAGCCGCATTGGATCGCATCGTGCAAAATCACTATGATTTGGTTATTCTAAATGTCATTCTGCCGGATATAGACGGGGTATCCATCTGCAGGCGTATTCGTGAATTTTCCATTGTGCCGATTATGATGCTTTCATCCAAAGATGATGTAGAAACAAAAGTTGCGTGTTTTGATTTAGGAGCGAATGATTATATTACCAAACCATTTAATAGTAAAGAATTATTTGCCAGGATTCGGGTCCTTCTAAGAGAAAGAGGTTATCATCCTGCATCGGAGCACATATTACAGCTGCAGGATATGGTGTTGTATCTAAACCGGCATGAGGTTGTCGTTGGTTCCACCCGTGTTGTCCTAACTAAAAAAGAATTCGAGCTGCTGTCGTATTTAATACGCAATAAGGAAGTCGTACTTACACGGGAACGTATTGTAGAAGAAGTATGGGGTTATGATTATGTAGGCGACACGAATGTTGTTGACGTGTATATTCGGTATCTGCGCGGTAAATTAGGCTTGGAACGAGGCCGGTATATACGCACGGTGCGGGGGGTTGGATATGTAGCCAAAGGGTAAACATACGGCAGGCTGTTTTTTCTTTTAACGTGTTTAGCTGTTTGTTTAAAATTCGAAGAAAAAATCATGATACGGTAAGCGATACCTGTAAAACGGTATAGTAAAAGAGCTGTGACAAAATGAACGATGGGTTCACCCATCTCATTTTGCTGCAGCTCTTTTGGCATGTTCTTTTTTGTGCAGTATGCATATTATTTCATTTTGCGATTGCGGACTTGCTCCATTTGTGCGTAGGAAAAAACACCGCTGCGTCCAATGAGAAGATAATATAACGGAATTGCAATGGCAGCGGTAACGGCGCCGCCGAAGTATACGCTGGAAAATCCGTAGGTTGGTACGAGACTGCCTAATACATAAGGCCCGACACCGACACCCAGGTCTGCAAATACAAAAAACGTAGAAGTAGCTAAACCAATGTGCTCTTCAGAAACACCATGAATAGCCAGTGCCTGTCCGGAAGAAGTAACGGTACTATAGCTGAGGCCAAGGAGGATACCGCCCAGCGCAAATACTAGATTATGAAAGGCGAAGCCGATGGTAAGCATGCAGCATGCCAAGATAATCAGTGTCGGATACATGACCGCATCACCGCCGTGATGGTCTAGGAAGCGGCCGATAAGCGGACGGCTGAAAAACGAGGTGACGGCATACGTGCAGAAGAAAATACTGCCGCCCATCAAAAGACCCAGTGCCTGCGAGTAGGCGCCAATAAAACTGAGTACAGTAGAATAACAAATTCCGCAGAAAAAAGCGATACTAGAAATCGGCAGAGACTGCACGCAGAAAAAACTGCTCAAACGCCACGATAGTAAGGATTCTGTATCGGCTGCTGTATGAAGATGTTCCGGCGCATGAATCCAAAGGGCTAAACCCAGTGTCAGGACAGATAATCCCAGGCAAACGTAAAGATTTATGAAGTAATTGCCGCTGCTGCACAAGGCCATTCCTAGAAATGGGCCGACAGCAGATGCCAGTGTGTTGCCTAAGGCATAGTAGCCAATGCCTTCCCCGCGCCTGCGCAACGGAACCAGAACGCCGACAATGGTACTGGCTGCTGTAGCTGTAATGCCATACGCAATACCGTGAAGAATGCGGATGAATAAAAATATCTGAAGAGAATCTGCGCCCCAATAGAGAGGAACTGCGGCTGTATATAAAACGGCACCTGCCAACAGCAGCTTTTTTCGTCCCCAACAGTCAATAACATGGCCGACAACGATGCGGGCCAACAACGTGCCAATAATGAAAATGCCGGAAGCAAGGCCGGCTTCACTCACAGCGGCATGCCAAGTGTGAATGGCAAACTGCGTAGACCAAAGCATGAGCTGGTACATAATCACGTACAGTAAAAAGTTAATGACGACATCAATCGTAAAATCTTTCGTCCAGAGCCGCTCCGTCATGGAAATACCTCCCGTTAGAACAAATATTTTGTGTCATAACTCAAATCCATGTACTGTTCAATTGTTTCTTCGTCAAAGCCGTATTCTTCTGATTTTTGCAGCAGACCGGCTACGCGCATTTCCATTTTTTTCTTTGGCGGAACCGGTTCTTCGTATTCAATGCGAAGCTGGCGGGCCGCTTCGGAACGATCTGTGACTTTTACAAATAAACCGTGGCGAAACGTCAATTCAAATACTTTGCGGAATGCATGCGGCAGCTGGAAGCCAAAGGGAACAAAATACTTATCAATAAACCCATTGGCAATCAATAAAGAGCCTGTATAATCCATAACATGGTGAAGCTCGTATTTGAGGTCGCCTGCCGGGGAATGGAAGGAAACGGGCTTGATGCCGTCAATCGCCGGTGGTTCCATGCCATTGTTGTTGGTCAGTAATTTATGCAGCGTCAGCATTTTTTCTTCATTAAAACCAAAGATGCATGTATAGCCGCGCAGACAGGCTTCGTTGTACATGATGGGATGCAGACCGAATTCCTCAATGTTAAAGAAATCATCGACATGTTCAATGGCCACAATACTAAGTTTAAATTTATCAAAATCAAACCCATCAAAAAATTGTGCTCTCATACATATGCTCCTTTTTACATCAGATGGAAAAAAGGCCGCGGCTTTACAGACGCGGCAAAAGTTTTACAATAGTTATTCAGCGAATACAGGCCGGTTGTTTTCAAAACGGGAAATACGGGCCAGCGATTCTACCCGGAAGCCGGCATCTTCCAATTTATGGCGGCCGCACTGGAATGTTTTTTCTACGACGATGCCAATACCGGCTACCGTACAGCCGGCTTCTGCCGCCAGCTTAGTCAGGCCGATAGCAGCTGCTCCGCTGGCTAAAAAGTCATCAATAATGAGAATATGTTCTCCTGCATGCAGATACGCTTTGCTGATAGAAGCGGTATATTCTTCCTGTTTCGTGTAGGAATAAATTGCTGCGGTGTATTGTTCCCCTTTGGTGAGCAGTGATTTTTTCTTGCGGGCAAACACGATCGGCAAGTTGCCCATTGCCAGTGAAACCGCGTACGCAACGGCAATGCCGGAAGATTCGATAGTAACGATACGGTCGATATGCGTGTCTTGAAAACGGCGGGCAAATTCTTGACCTACATGATTGATCAGCGTAGTATCAATTTGTTGATTTAGAAAATTATCTATTTTCAAAATGCGGTTGTCAATAATAATGCCGTCCTCCAAGATGCGTTTTTTTAATTCGTTCATTACGAACCCTCCCAAGTTATTTTTTGTCATGCTTGCCTGATAAAGCCAGTTTTATATAATATATCAGTCTAATACGATTTTTGAATCAAGTCAATAAATTTATATGATATTTTAGCATGACAAATAAAACACAGGCTGTCTTACAAAAGGGCTGCCAAGGAGGAAAAACGGAAATAAAAACACAGAAAACCCTGCGAAATACAGCTAGGTATAGTTCGCAGGGTTTTTATCATTCATTTTTGACACCACTAAAATATATGACACGTACATAGACTGTGTACGCCGCATTTTTTAGCGGAAAAATACAAGAGCTGCTGGAATTTATTTTTTTCTCATGTATACAAAGGAAAGGCCGCTTTCTTCTGTTTGTTCTTTGACAGCAGTATAGCCCATTTTTTGGTACAGACGAATGTTAATCCAGCTTTTGGTACAAGTGTATAATTCTTTTGTAGTATGGGGATATGCTTTATCTACTTCTGTCAGCATTTGTTGTGCCAGCCCTTGATGACGGTATGCGGGATGCACCATCAGACGACCGACATCTATCATATCACCGGCTTTTCGGTACCGAATGGCACCTATAATATCCCCTGCATCATTTACCATCTTTAGTGTGTGCCAGTTAGGAAAATCTTGGATATGTTCTTCTTCTGTTTCCATCAATGCCGGTACACTGCGGCTTCCTATCATTTCTGCTTCGCTTTCAAACGCCAATAACTGCAGTTTGTACAATGCGACAGCATCCGCAGCGACAGCTGGTAATAGTTTCATAGTATGCGCCCCCTCGAACTAAAAAAATGCTTAGCAGGCATTCCCCTCGCAAATACAGCAGCATGGCTTAAAAGTTGCCCCTTGCTTTTGTTGCAGCCTGCTTTTATTAAGCTTAGAAGAAAATAACAAATGTTATTTTAAGAAGATTATATCATATGCTGTAAAATATGCAAGCCATATACTTTGACTTTTTGACGTTTATTTTTTGCAAAAGGTAAAAAACAAGGCTGCATTCGCAAGGGCATGAAAATATATTGGGTGAAACCATAAAAAGAGGAAAAAATAAAAATTAATTTACTTATGGGACTAAAACAGGTATACTAAGACTGTGTAAAAATTAGGTATATATCTTGATTAGGGAGGTCATGACATGCAGTCTATTCGACGTTTGTATGTTGCCAAAAAAGATTTCTTTGCTGATGAAGCAAAGAGAATGCTTGCAGATTTACAGGAAAATTTGTTGATTAAAGGGTTAACAGACATCAAAATCTACCACCGGTATGATGTAGGCGGCTTAGATGATGCGGCCTTTGAAGCAGCTAAGAATATGATTTTTTCTGAACCGCCGGTCGATGCCGTGTATGATGAACTGCCGTCACAGGCGGGCGACACGGTATTGGCTATTGAATATTTGCCCGGCCAGTATGACCAGCGTGCTGATTCTGCAATGCAGTGCCTGCAGATGCTGACAATGAAAAACGACAGTCCTGTCCGCACGGCACAGGTTATTGTGTTATCCGGCACGTTGTCTGCTGATGATGTAGCAGCTATCAAACATTACTGCATTAACCCCGTAGAAGCGCGTGAAGCGTCTTTAGACCCAGTAACGACATTGGAAATGCCTTGGGAACAGCCTGCAGATGTACCGACTGTTAAACATTTTGATACGATGGATGATGAATCCCTCAAAGAATTATCTGCACACATGGGGCTGGCCATGAGTTTTGAAGATTTGAAATTCTGCCAGGAATACTTCCATAATGAAGAAAAACGTGACCCGACTATTACAGAAATCCGGGTTATTGATACCTATTGGTCCGATCATTGCCGTCATACGACATTTATGACGGAATTGACAGATATTGCGTTTGAAGACGGCAAATTTACGGCACCGATTCAGCGTGCGTATGAAGCCTATAAAACGACGCGGGAAAACTTAAACCGCAAAAAGCCGCAGACTTTGATGGATATGGCTACGATTGCCGTCAAAGAATTAAAAGCAGCCGGCAAACTCCAAAATTTGGATGAATCCGAAGAAATCAATGCCTGCACCATCATCATTCCTGTCGATGTCGATGGCGTTGAAGAAGAATGGCTGTTGCTTTTCAAAAACGAAACACATAACCATCCGACGGAAATCGAACCGTTCGGCGGTGCGGCAACCTGCCTTGGCGGCTGCATCCGCGATCCCTTGAGCGGCCGTTCTTATGTATATCAGGCTATGCGCGTAACCGGTGCCGGCGACCCGCGTCAGTCGATTAAAGATACACTGACAGGTAAACTGCCGCAGCGGATTTTGACGACCGGCGCAGCTAAAGGATACAGCTCATATGGCAACCAAATTGGACTAGCAACGGGCGAAGTCAAAGAATACTACAACCAGGGCTTTATTGCCAAACGTATGGAAATCGGCGCTGTTCTCGGCGCAGCTCCCCGCAGCAACGTTGTTCGTGAAGAACCGGTTCCCGGTGATATTATCATTCTTCTCGGCGGCAAAACCGGCCGTGACGGCTGCGGCGGCGCCACAGGCTCTTCCAAAAAGCATACTGTAGAATCGTTGGAAACATGCGG
>DJEN01000081.1:19907-35730 GCA_002431345.1 Megasphaera sp. UBA5897
GTTCTTATCAAACGCTGCAACGATTTTGGCGCAGGCGGCGTATCCGTAGCTATTGGTGAATTGACAGACGGTCTTGATATCAATCTCGATAAAGTACCGAAAAAATACGAAGGCCTTGACGGCACGGAATTGGCTATTTCCGAATCGCAGGAACGTATGGCTGTCGTAGTAGCACCGGAACATGTCGATGAATTTATGAAATATGCAACCGAAGAAAACCTGGAAGCTACGATTGTAGCTGTTGCGACGGATACTAAACGTCTTGTCATGCATTGGCGAGATCAAAATGTAGTCAATATTACCCGCGCTTTCCTCGATACAAATGGTGTAACGCAGCATCGCAAAGCCGTTGTTGCAGCTCCGGAAGATAAAGATTTCTTTAAAGCACCTAACGTTCAGGATGTAGCAAAAACGTGGCTGCATACGATGGGAACCTTGAATATTGCATCGGAACAGGGATTGGCAGAACGGTTTGACAGCACGATTGGTGCCCGCACGGTTTTGATGCCCTTTGGCGGCAAGTATCAAAAGACACCGGTTGAAGGTATGGTAGCGAAAATTCCTGTTACGCACGGCAATACGACGACGGCCAGCATTTTCACACACGGATACGATCCGGATTTGGCAATTTGGAGCCCGTTCCACGGCGCACTGTATGCAGTTGTTCAATCCATTGCCAAATTGGTAGCACTTGGCGGCGATCG
The DNA here is from genome assembly GCA_002431345.1 of Megasphaera sp. UBA5897. Classification (GTDB taxonomy): domain Bacteria; phylum Bacillota; class Negativicutes; order Veillonellales; family Megasphaeraceae; genus Megasphaera. The sequence goes on from DJEN01000081.1 coordinate 20,612, forward strand.
CAAAAAAGTATATTTGACGATGCAGGAATTTTTCCAAAGCCTCGGTACGAACGAAAAGGCTTGGGGACAGCCGGTCAGTGCTCTGCTCGGTGCATATGTAGCCCAGCAGAAAATGGAAGTAGCTGCTATTGGCGGCAAAGACAGCATGAGTGGTACATTTGAAAACCTTACGGTACCGCCTACACTGGTTTCTTTTGCTATCGTTCCTGAACACACACGGAATATTATTTCGCCGGAATTTAAAGAAGCCGGCCATGCCGTTCTTTTATTCGACCTGCCGCGGGATGCCGAAGATATGCCTGACTTTGATGTTTTCAAAGAACACTGTGATTTCCTGCATCAAGCCGTTTTGAATGGAAAAATTAAGGCAATGCATGCCGTAGGCCAAGGCGGTACGGCAGCAGCCATTGCACAGATGGCATTTGGCAATTGCATTGGGGTTACTGTTGATGATACTGTTACGGCACAAGATCTCTTCGATCTTCGTTACGGCTCCATCCTTGTAGAAGTAGAAGAAGTCGTAGCTGCCGATTGGGAAAAACGGGCTCATGTATTCCGTATCGGCACGACGAATGCCTCCCAGTCGATGGAAGTCAGCGGCGTGAAGATTTCTTTGGCAGATTTGCAGCACGCTTGGGAAGAACCGCTTAGCAAGGTATTCCCTATTCAATGTGAAAGTGCTGAAGGCGATACTGAACTGCCGCTCTTTACGACATACGGCCCTAAACGCAGTGAATCTTTCGGCAAACCGCGCGTATTTATTCCGGTATGCCCGGGAACTAACTGCGAATATGATTCTGCAGCAGCGTTTGAACAGGCAGGAGCCGTGACAGATGTCATGGTACTGCGCAACAATACGTCGCAGGATTTGGCAGAATCTATTGATGAAATGGCGAAACGCATTGCCAAAGCACAGATTATCATGTTCCCAGGCGGCTTCAGTGCCGGTGACGAACCGGAAGGTTCGGGCAAATTTATTGCCACGCTGTTCCGCAGCCCGGCATTGTCAGAAGCACTGGAAACCCTTTTGTATCAACGGGACGGCTTGGCTCTCGGCATTTGCAACGGCTTCCAGGCACTGATCAAGCTGGGTCTCCTGCCGTATGGACATATTCAGCCTCTCCGCGCAGACAGCCCAACATTGACGTACAATACGATTGGCCGTCATTTGTCACGCATGGTCAATACAAAAGTTGTATCTGTAATGAGTCCGTGGTTTAGCAATGTCCAAGCAGGTGACGTACACACTATTGCAATTTCACACGGCGAAGGACGGTTTGTTGCGACACCGCAGCAAATTCGTGAACTGGCTGCTAAAGGACAAATTGCAACGCAGTATGTAGACCTCAAAGGCAATGCAAGCTATGACAGTACGTATAATCCGAACCAGTCTATCATGGCTGTAGAAGGCATCACGAGTCCGGATGGCCGTGTTCTTGGCAAAATGGGCCATACAGAACGCTTCAGCTCAGACGATGTATTTGAAAATATTACAGGCAATAAGTTCCAGCCTATTTTCAAAGCTGGCGTAGCTTATTTTAAATAAAAGAGCAGCCTGTTAGGTGAAATCATAAAAACCGGTGAGAAATGAGCATTTCATTTCTTACCGGTTTTTTATGATGCAAATATACAATAAAACTTTCTGCCTGCAGATATGAATTTGGCAGTTACTTTGATATGAAGCGGTTGTATTATGAACGGCATCAAAGGTATCTGCATATTTCTCAAAGAAAAACAACTTCCCTATCATGAATCCTGCAACTGGTTTTTCTGCTGCAGCTATTGTACATTCGTAATACAGGTATAATTTTTTTTGAGAGGCATGGCAGCTTTTCACGCCCGTATATATCTTTCTCTAATTAGATATATTTCCGTTGATACAGTGCTTAGCATACTTGCCATCTATATACCCCTGATGATATTTTAAATACCCCGTGGCCGTATATTTTATTAATACATAGAGAAAATCACATCGTTATTCTGCTGTATCTGTCTCTTTGTCGTCAGGCTGAATGACAGCCGTAATGGTCGCTTTAGTATCAATCCTTTTACCTAAACAAGCGTCGTATTTTTTTACTGCGGCAGCCCCCAACAGCAAACCCAGAATACCTCCTGCAGCAGCTGTGTATATCGTCATGCCTGCTTGGTATCCCAAGACAGCTCCGACAGCGATGAGCAGTAATGGCAATATGAAACAAACAAAGGAACTCATGATTAAATGAGCATCTTGCACTTCATACTGCACGTCTTGCCCTTCTTGTGCACCGACTGGGTTATATGCGGTTATAAACACGCGCTCTGCTCCAAAACAAGCACTGCAGGCTACATACAAATGGTCGCGGTTTACGCGTACTTTTGCCAGTCCGTTGCTGCGGATTTTTTCTACAGTTCCTCTTCCCAAACGCATATATATCCCTCCTTGATTCGTAACAAATAAACATTACTTATTGATTAAGCATATTATACCATGGGCTGCACGCATAATCAATACAATTTTGGTAAACTTTATACTCTGCTCTTGCTTTTGCAGCATGTTTCTATATGGTCATCCAGTATGCCGATGGCTTGTAAAAAGGAATAGATAATGACGGGGCCGACAAATTGAAACCCTCGTTGTTTTAAATCACGGCTGATTTGTTGTGACAAGGGCGATGCTGCCGGTACGTCCGACTCTGCATCCCAATGTGCGCACAGTACTTTATCATCCGTATATTTCCACAAATAGGCAGCAAAGCTGCCGTATTGGTGTTGTATATGCTGAATAGCTTGGGCGTTGGCGCGGACGGAATATACTTTGCGTCTATTGGCAATAACTTCTTTTTGGCAAAGTATTTGTTCTAATTCTTCATCCGTCATGACGGCGCAGCCTGCAATAGAAAACTGGTGGAAAGCTTTCCGATATGCGTTTCTGCGCTTTAAAATAGTCAGCCAGGATAACCCTGCTTGAGCTCCTTCCAGTGTCAGTATTTCAAATATATATCTGTCGTCATGGCTTGGCACGCACCATTCTGTGTCATGGTATTCCTGCAGCAGGGCATGAGAAGATGCCCAGGCACAGCGTTTTACAGGTTCTTTTTGTATTGTCATTGTTTCATCTCCCGACTATAAAAATGAATAATACGGCATCAAAGGAGTTACGGTACATCATAAAGCAAAAAGCCCTGCATGACAACAAAAACGTTCATGCAGGGCCTATGTGGCAGACACCCATGTTATTCCAAGGCGTTTTCGAGTACGGATTGGACAAATTTTTTAATTTCATCATATGTCTGCCCCGGCTGCGCTTCATACATTTTTTCATTTCCTATAAACATAGAAGGAACATAGTAATACGAATGCCCCTGCACCATTTCCGGATGTTCTGATTCTTCATACCAGTGCAGCGAAACGGTACTATATGCAGGATGTTCTTGGATTAATTCTTGAACGGCCTGCTTTGCTTTTTGGCAGTATGGACAGCCATGGAGATAAAAGGCAGTAATTTCTTTCATATGTATTCCTCCTCAGCGTGCGATTTAATTCTAATATAATATAAGTATATCATGGTTGAGAAGAGAATCGTATACATGCAGCAGCTGAAAATAGACTGACAGCTGGGTTATCGCGACTATGCAGATGAAAAACAAAAGCATCCGGATAAGCAAACGCTGCTTAACGGTTAGTCATGATTGCCGCAGCCATGTGTGCCACAAACATGCACGCCCGTACCGTGTTCATGGTCGTGGTGGGAACAGTGGACATTGGGGTTGTACTGCAGTTTGCCGGCGAGCAAGGCTTTTACGGCATCGTCAGCATATCCCTGTACACCGCCGTACAATGTAATGCCGGCATCTGTTAACGCAGTCTGCGCGCCGCCGCCAATACCGCCGCAAATCAATGTATTTACGCCGTGTTCCTGCAGGAAACCGGCTAATGCGCCATGGCCGCTTCCTTCCGTATCTACAATAGAAGCGGCTGTAATGGTTCCGTTTTCGACATCATACACTTTAAATTGTGCCGTGTGGCCAAAATGCTGAAAAATTTGTCCGTTTTCATACGTAACAGCTATTTTCATAAAAATCCTTCCCTTCGACGAAATACTTTGCATTTATAATTGACATATGTCAATTATAAAGCGAAGAAGGTAATTTGTCAACTTAGAAAGGCCTCGGGGTATGCCGAGGCCTTATGAACTGGATGGTATGCTATTGGTTTGATGAGCGGATTATTTATGCAAGTACTGCTTTTTGTTTTTTATTCGAATAATCCTATTTCTTCATATTCATTGAGACGAACGAGGCTTTCGGGATGATGTTCTTCAAAAAAAGCGGTTCGAATTTCTTTTTCAGGTTGTAATACGCTCCCTTTCCCATTGGCAAGATTGGCGAAACGGCAGCTGTAAACGACTGGGAAGTATTTGCGGATAAAATTGCCGTCTTCATGTGCTGTCAGTGCAATAATCTGAAAACCTAATTGCTGGGCAATAAAAAATACGGGATCGAGAATGTGGTCACTGGATGCTTTGCCAAAAGGATTGTCAGCGATGACGACACGCGTGTTATACGCGGCTTTTTTTATATGACAGCGTTTTTCTGCCAAATAATTTAAACATCCCAGGAAAAGAGCCATATTTTTGCTCCACATTTCGCCTCCGGACCACTTATTGGATGCTTCCCAACTATACGGACGGTCAGCAAACAGTTCGGCACTTGTTGCTTTGCGGCACTTGACCTTGATGGTGCTGCTGCCCAAAATACGGCTGAGAATTTGTTGGGTCCGCAAAAATTTTTCCAATGCCTGACGAATTTTTTTGGTGTCTTCCCTGCCGGACTCGTCTTTATATTCAGCGGATTCCAGACAGTCTGTAATTGAATTGAGGTATTCTCTGATTGCAATGCGATTTTCAGAATCTTTCCATTCCGGTACATAGACAGAATAGATTTGTTTGGTCCCTGCATTTACTTTAATGCGGGTTTTAGCCGCAATTTCCACGAGACCTTTGCAGATTTCCTGCAAATGGGAAGCTATAAAGGATATCATATGTTCAATGTGCGTATAGTGTTCTTTTCGTTCTGATTCACAAATGGTAATGATTTTTTGCATGTCGTCCGTGCTTTTTTGCTTCCATGTGAGAAATTCCTCGTATGTTTCTTTATTGCGGATGCCGTCAACGATATGACGGCGCATTTTTTCATTTTGCAATGTCTTTTCGCAATATCGGATAAAATCATTTTTCTTTTTTTGACTGCGGAGTTTTTGGTCATCGACAATTTGCAGTGTTTCATTCGCTTTTTTGAGAATTGGCTTAATGTTTTTTTCTAAAACAATATAGTCATTGCTTTGTTGTTCATGAGATAAAATGGCAGGCATGACGGTGGGAATAGTAAATTGCAAACGTACATTATGTTTTTCCAGTAAGGTCTGCAGCGTGAGAAAACCGTTTAATTGCAATTGGTTTTCTTTGATGCCCTGACGGCATGACTGCAGTGCGTTGGCTAGCTGTTTCTTTTCTGCTAAAAGTTGTTTCTGTATATGAGGCAGTGTGTCTGTAAATTCAACAATTGAATCGTATTGTTCAAAATACCGTTTTTTGGCAGATTGATATGCTCCATTGGCTTGGTCAAATGCTTCTTTTGCAGCTGTATGCTGTGTACGGATTTGTTCCATACAGCTGCATAATTTCTTATGCAGCTGCTGCAGTTCTTGTTCTTTAGCTTTGCCGTTTTCTGGATATATGCAGGACATATCTAAGGGCACGGGGCTATCTTCTTGAAGCTGCTGCATATCGGCTGCCAGACGCTGCATATTCTTTTGCGCAAATTCGATATCCTTTTCAAAACGGATGCGGCTTTGCTGAATGCCATCCAGTCGATTTTTTAGATAACGTCTTTTTTCTATTAGTACTTCATACGTATATACAGAGGATTGGGGAAGAACGGTCTGTACTTCATTATAATAAAGCATAGATGTCATGTTTTGCAGTGTTGTCTGCAGTGTTGTGATTTCTTTGTCAAGGGAACGGCATGTTTCTTGATATGCTGCCTGCTGGTTTTCTAATGTTTCTATCTGCTGGGTCAGTTGCGCTTCCTGCTGACGAAGACTGCTTTGCAGCTGCAGTTCATGCTGATGCTGTTTTTGCAGGACAAAATACTCTGTGGCTTGACTGCACTGGCGCTGCAGCACGAGAAGCTGTTCTTTGGCAGTAAAAAGCTGTTGTTTGAATTTTTCAATATTATTTTCACATTGCCGTATGGTGTCTTCTCCTTGCTGTATATCCTTTTTCAGCATGTCTGCTTGTTCTTGTGCTGTATGCTGACTGCTGCGCAGCTCTTGATATTCTGCAAACGTATTTTTGTGGTAAAATTCCAGCAGGTCCTGACGGGTTTGCTGAAGTGTCTGCAGGGTTAAACGGTGATGTCTTTCTTGTATATCAAAGTTTTCTGCTTGTTTTTTTAGTGTCTGCATCCATTGGTTGAATGATTCCGGCAGCAAAAAATGCCAATAGGACGGCACGATGTGCTGCCGCGGTAAAATATACGTGTTGGTTAACACACTGCGCAGCTCCTGATCTGTGAGAATAAATACAGGATAGGTGAACTCATCCGCCGTTTTTTGCAGTTGGGCAAATAAAGAGGCGGCGCTGTCTGACGTCGTGATGACAGTGGCAGCCCAAAACGGATACGACTGCAGTAATTTTTCTGCATCCATACCGTTATGACAACATTCGCGAAAAACGTCGGCACCGCTGCGCAGAGAAGAATACTGCGGCTGCCAGGCATCTATTTTTTCTTCCAAAACAGGATCGGCCGTGAATTGGTCCAGCGTATCGTACATATCCAAAAAGCGGTGCGCTTTGCGGCATGACCGCGTGATACTCTTATCCTTTTCTTCTTCCGCTAGGAGTACATCGCTTAATTGATTGCTAATATATTCTTTACGCTGATATAATTCCAACGTGTCAGAAGCCGTATTGGCACAAGCTGGCAGTACATTGAGTTTATCTATTACCAAGGACGCGTGGCTGTCAATTTGATTGATTTGCAAAGCTAGGGCCTGTAAATCTGTTTCCAATTTAACAATATTTTGTTTTTGGGCCAGCAGTGCTGTTTGTGTTTTTTCTTTTTCTTCTGTATAAAATGAAATATTTTTTTGGTACCCGGCAATGCTGGCTGTTATATGCTGCTGTTCTTCCTGCCAACGCTGGTACTGCAACTGTGGTTCATAATGGAGGCTGTCAGGAAATAATTCTTGTTCTAATTTCTCCTTTCGAGCGTAGAGTGTGTGAATCACGCCGTTTTTTTCGCCAAGAGATACTGTGTTTTCTTCTTTTTTCTGTCGGGATTTTTTCAATTCTTGCTGACAGTGGATTAATTGAGCAGTTCGTTCTTGTTTTTGCTGTGTGACTTGCTGTTTTTGACTGCAGAGGGCTTGTTCTTTTCGCAGAAAACAGTCATGAAGAAAGGCACTGTTTTTGTCCAACGCTTGTTTTAACGATGCGGCATCTGCATTTTGGGCAAGCTGTGAGAGTTCCTGTTCGGCAATTTCTTTTCGCTGTTTTTCTTCGCATTGTTCTTGGCGGCAGCGGGCGAAACGGAGATTGGCAAGGTCAAGAACCGCCTGATCACATTGGGTGCGAACAATTTGCAGCTGGTTGGATACGGTTTGCCAGCCAGCCTTTTTTTCTTGGCAGATAGATTGGCTGTTGGCGACTTGCCATGCTTCACGTTTTTGGGCATTTTTATTTTGATTTTGCATCAGTGTCTGTTCCTGTTTTTGCATACATTCCTGCTGTTCCTGACGTTTGGCGTATGCTGTGTTGGCCATTTGATACCAAGCTTTTAGCGTGCGGTTTATATCCAGCAGCGTGTGTTCTGCTTGGTATTGGTCGTGGCGAACATGGGTATACAGTGATAATTCAGCAATCACTTTTTTCATTTCTTCAATTCGTTTTTGTAGTGTGCGTTGTTTTTTGAAATGTTCCCGCTGTTTTTCAAACAGTTCAACAAACCCATTGTCTTTTCCGTTGCCGGACGCAGCGGTGCAGCCTTCTTCTATCGTTGGAATCAACAGCCTGTCTACCAATTCATTTGTTGTATGGCAGTTTTCGAAATACGCTTCAACCCCGCCTTCGGTTTCGTTAATAGACGCGATTTTATTCCATTCGGAAGCAATAATTTTGAAGTTTTCTTCTAGATATTGATAATAAGACAGCAAAGAATCATTTTCTGAAAAAAACTTGGCCGTCATTTTGTTTGCGGCGATCGAACGATACCAAGAGGCCATTTCTTCCTTGGTGGCCGGTCGTTCCCTGCCTTCTTCTTTACGCGTCAAAGGGAGCGTATCCAAACGAATCGGTGAAGAGGCAGTATATTCCATAGCAAATTCCTGTGAGGCAAGTGTGTCATGAGTATTCATAAACAAGGACACGGCTGTCAGAGCATACCGGCGCGGCTGTTCGCTTAAAATCCATTCTATGGCAATATGAGCAACATTGTTGTTGAGCAGCAGCGTTTCTTGGATTTTACGTTGAGCCACTGTTTTTCTTGGCAAAACGGCCTGCAGCGCGGTCTGTACAAATACGGTTTTGCCGGCACCATTTTCCAAAAGCAAAATGCCATTATATCCATCGAAGCGAAATGTTGTATCAAGATAACGCTTGTTGCCATTGTCGTAGATAATATTGGTAAAACGGATTCTACTGATGGACGGCATGATTTATCTCCTCCTTATGGTCTAGCTGATACATGAAATTCATAATGCCCCGATTGTATTCTTCTTCCATATAATACGTGACGATAATTGTTCTTGCTTTTTCGGTCAGCACTAGCTCATCATTGCCGGCATCGTGCAGCAGCTGCTGCCGAATCAGAAAATTTTTGGTCATTATTAAAAAACTAAGACGGCTGTTGGTGCGGGCATCCTGTTTTTTTACAGTTTCTTTAATACTGTCCATGTCTGCCCATTTTTTTATAAGGGAAGTCCAGTTGATATTTTGCTCTGTTTCTGCTTGACGCAGCAGTGCCGGATCGTACCGCTGCAGTGTATCCATGCGTTGGTTCATTTCATCAAGCCAGCGAGACAGGGGGACAAACCGCAGTGGTTCTGCCGATTGATAACTATCATAAAAAATACCAAACAGGACGATGATGGACAAATACATCAGGTAAATGTCCATATTGACGGATTTAGCAGTCAGATATTCTTTTTTTATCGTGTCATTGCGCATATGAAACGGGGAATCGGCAGCGATAGGAATCAAATATAAATACACTGCATCATGAATAATGGTACACTGTACGGCTTGAGCATAGGCATTGGTAAGCGAACGAACTTCTTCATCGTCCCAATAGCGACCGCTTTCTGATTTTAAAATTTGTCCTTGACTGGCAAGTTTAGTATAGATTTGGAATGCTGCTTGAATAATTTCATCTGTATATTCCATTATGAGTGAGTCACCACCTTGATAGTCATGTTGCTGATAGTATACGCTGCGAACTGCAGTATGCCGGAACATTCTGTGACAGATATTTCCTGCAGTGAAGGAGACACCGTGAGGATGTTTGCATATATGGAATTGGGCGCTAATTGGTCTTTTGTCAGGAGAAGAGTCCCTTTACGATGAAGAAGCATCCAAAAAATATAAAATTGACGATTATGACATAATGACGGATGATGGATTTCTTCATAAGAGAGAAAGGCCTGTAAGGTTGTTGTGTGCTTTTGCTGCAGATGTGATAGCAAATCTGCTGTGATAGCGGCATAATGCTGTTGTATATTGCGCAGTATTTTTTCATCCTGCTCTTTTTCTTCCCAATCCGGAAATTTTTCCTGCGTATTTTCTCGTTCCAGCCGTTCTAAGCGCTGGGGAAAGAAAACAGCAAGAGGCGACCAGACGGTACATTGTTCCAGCGGCAAAAAAGGCTCTATTAATCGGCGTGATGCCGTCAACGGCAATGGAGACGCAAACATGCGGTTTGTAATTTCATCATTAAAATTGAAACTGTCAATGCCGGAAAAGTACAGCGCTTCTTCAGCAGCTGTCAGGGCAGATGTTCCCAAATCGATGCCCAGCTGCAAAAGGCCGCGGTGCGCGGTGTGGACTGCATCCAATCGCCGTTCTACATCCAAAATGTTTTCATACGCCCGTCGTTCAGGGTCTTTGTCGACATTGTCATGAATGCGCCGTTTCGTTTCGCTAATAAAAGATTTTAGTTCTTTAAATTCATCTTCTTCGCTTTTTAAACGCTGATTCATATCCGTTACAATTTTACGATACCGCTGCAGTGTTTCTTCAGAAACAATACTGCGGTGAATTTCTTGTTGGATATGATGCATGCGGCTGCGTAGCGTTTCTACATCTAAACGCATTTCTTCTACTTGACGCAGGGCGAGAACAAACTGCCCTTTTTCCAGCTGTTTGCGCAGTATAAGCTGGTTAATGGAGAGCTGGTATTCATTGAAATATTCTTTTGTAGCAAAAATGAGTTCCAACCCTTGCTCGTCAAGCACGTAATATTGTTCATTAGAAGAAAGATTTGCCTTGTCCGCTTTCAGATACGAATATTGGGTGGAAGCGGGTGTATGGTTGGCCCAATCATAAAAATACTCTTCGTTTCGTTTGCCTGTAGGCGGGCGAAAGACTGCAATGATGTCGCGGGCTAGTTTTTCATATGCTGCAAAATCAGAAAAGAGAGAAGACGCTGTCTGTTCCTGCAAAAATGCGGCAACGTCACGAATGCCTGCTTTTTTTTTGCCGTCCAGCATCGTTTCAAAAAAGAAAAGCAGCGTCATTAAGCCCAACTCCATACAGGATACCGTTCCGGCATTGGCTTGCGGCAGTTTGCGTTTTCCTAACTGATACAAAGGCGCCATCAGTAAAATGCGGGACATGCGTTCTGAAAAATTTTTAAGTTTCATAAGTAAGCTCCTTTATACACGACATCATGTCCTGAACCGTCAGCGTTTCCTGCGGATAGTAACAGCCAGTCTGCAGTATACGGCGAAATTGTTCTTGCTCATCTAATAAAAAATGCTGTAAAAAATCATTAAAAATGGCTGGAGCTGGCTGTTGGTTTTCCTTGCCTTTACTTGGCATATGCGTCAAAAATTTTCGGTAAAATGATACAGCCAGCCGAACGGTTATAGGAGAAGACTGCGCTGCCAGGGCATGCCAGATACGCAGCCCTTCCCAATCAAAGTCACCAAAATACCAGCAGATATGGTGGGCTTGGGGCTGGCCGCATTGCTGTGGAAGCAAACAAAGGTTGCCGACAATTTTCCAACCATATCCCAAAATAAGGGATGTCCAATGCGTTTGAGAAAGCAGCGGAAGCAGACGGAAATACGGTGCTTTATTTTCGACAATGAAGTGGCACAGCGTTGCTGAGGTATGCTGCATGGGGTGAAATGCCAGCATAAGCGGGTCATATTCATCGATAATATGCAGGGAGGACAGCGGGACTTGAACGCGGCTGAGTAAAGAAATTCCCTGCTTTGTCAATAGTTTTTCATCACCAAAAATATCATAGGAACGCTGTTGCAGGGAAGCTGGCGGAATAGACACATGAGTTTTTAGATAGACATCTAATTTTTGAATATCCTGGCAGTCTTGCTGCCAATAGGCAATGGGCTTTGTGTAATACCAGGAAATATCCAAAGAACCGGAAATATGCAGTGCTAAGGCATCTGCCTGGATTTTTTTGATAATGGGAGCATATAATGCGTGGGTGTTAATGGTGTATTTTCGGTACAAGCCGTTGGCATACATTCCATGCGATTTGATACCCTTTAGGATATGCGTATGTTCTAATTCCCGTATTTGTTGTACAAAAAGATGGGGAGATACTGAAAAAAAAGCTTTTTCCAGCGTATCCAATACAATTGTTTTTCTAGTATACGTCATTAAAAAATCCTGCATAGTCATAGTGGATGTCCTTGTCTAAATGTATTACGTAATATTGGTTTGATTATAGCATGATTCTGTGTATTATCCATAGCAAATAACTTTTCAAAAGCTCGTTCGTCTTTTATGGTTTACACATCGTGGTATTGTGTATGCCTGTTTTCATATGGTACAGTAGTATTTGTAAGCAGTTTACGTTGAAGTAAAGGAAGTGGTATTCATATGAACTTTAAAGTAGCATCCGACATATTTGAAAAAATCCCCAACTTGTATATTGGTGTAGTAGTTGCCAAAGGGGTAGACAACCATCGGGAATATCCGGAAATTGAAGAAAAGCTCAGTCAGGCTGTGGCAGCGGCTCAGCAGCGGTTTGCTGACACGGCAGTCAAAAAGGCTCCGGAAATCGTGCCGTATCGAGACGCATTTCGGGCACTGGGACTCAATCCCAACCGCTTTCCCTGCTCCGTCGAAGCTATGTTTTCCCGTATCAGCAAGGGAAAAGACATGCCGCATATCAATCCGCTGGTAGATTTGAACAATGCCGTATCCTTGGAACATGTCATTCCTATGGGGACCCATGATTTGGGCCGTTCGCCACAGGATATTGAAATGCGGTATGCTGTCGAAGGCGATACCTTCGTGCCTTTTGGCGCAGCAGAAGCAGAAGCGGTACCGGCAGGCGAAGCGGTCTATGCTGTCGGACACGAAGTACGAACACGGCGCTGGACATGGAGGCAAAGTGAACACGGGAAAATTACCGAAGATACACAGTATGTATTTTTCCCTATCGACGGCTTTACGGATGTGAACCGTGAACAAGTAGACCAGGTACGAAACGAACTGGCAGATATACTGCAGCATACATTTCACTGTGAAGTCATTACCGGTGCCGTAGATAAAGACCATTCGGCATGCAGCTTGACACTATAAATACCCAAACAGAAGCAAAAAGATGCAGCAAAATGAGATTTTACTCCATCTTGCTGCATCTTTTGTTATATAGTTTTAGAAATATCGTTTACAGCGTTACAATCTATTTTTTCAAACTTAAAACAAAAACTAGAACAGCGATTCCGTTCAGTAAAAAATAGTTAGCCGTTGCCTTTTAGCTTGGAAAGAATGATAGCAGTCATCATCAGCATGCAGCCGCAAAGTTCCTGTAGTGTAACAACGTCATGGTAAAACCAGACGGCAAGCAGAAAGCCAAAAACAGATTCCAGCGAGATGAGCAGGGAAGCGTGCGTGTCCGTCGTGTATTGCTGGGCGATGTTTTGTGCCGAAAAAGCAAAAGTTGTATTGAAAATGACAAGATACGCAATGCCGTATATGGCGGCAGTGTCGGCAGCCAGCAAGGCGGAAACATCGAGAAACGGAAGGGCAAGCAGGCCTGTCGTCAAAAACTGAATGCACGTCATGGCAAATATATTTGCGTTTTTGACAAAATTTCCGACATACACAATTTGTACGGCAAAACCGACAGCAAAGCCCAGAGAAAGCAAATCGCCCGTGTTGGGCATGAGGTTTTCTGAATGCAGGCATAAGAGTCCTAGACCAATAAAAGCCAGGAGGGCACAGAGAACATCCCGCCTGCGGATAGCGTTTCGAGCAGCAATCCAAGAAAAAAAGGGAACAAACATGACGTACGCTGTAACCAGAAAAGACTGCTTTTCTACAGTCGTCAATGCCAAGCCCGTTAATTGGAAAATAAAGGAAATATACTGGATGATGCCGATAATAATGCCAAACTGGACGTCTTTTTTACTGCAGGTACGAACGGCAGGAAAAAATAAAATCAGCATGACTGCACTGGATAAGAGGAAACGCGTACTTAAAATCCCAAAGGGCGTCATCGTTGTCAGAGCTTCTTTGGCAGCAATAAACCCGCCGCCCCAAATGGCAGCGACGAAAAGAAGCGTCATATCGGCAGCCAGCATAGTTGCGTTGGATGAGCGGAAGAAAGTCATTATCTTTCACCTCAGACATAGATGCTTGCAGAATTTGTAAGATACTACGACTATATCATGAATAAATTCTGAAAAAAAGAGTTGAAATAGACATAGCAGGATGATATAATATAAAAGCTTGAATTGTGTCAAGCTCCTACCCCTTCTTAGGGAAGGGTCATATGTCCAAAAGAGGAGGTGATTTCGTGAACAAGTACGAAGTCATGTTTATTGCAAAACCGCTCGAAGAAACAGAAGTAGATCCTATCGTTACGTTTGTATCTGATTTGTTGACAAAGAACGGCTGCAATATTGAAAAGGTAGATCGTTGGGGTAAACGTCATTTGGCATATCCTGTAAAAAAACAGGCAGATGGCTACTATGTATTGATTAACTTTGAAGCAGAACCTGCTACTATCAAAGAAATCGACCGCGTTATGAAAATCCGCGACGAAATCCTGAAACACTTGATCGTCAAGATCGACGAATAACCGGAGGCGCAAAGGTATGAATTCAGTACAATTATTGGGAAACTTAGCTCGAGATCCTGAAATTCGCTTCACGAAAACAGGAAGAGCTGTCGCTATGTTTACTGTGGCATGCACACGGACCTATATCCCGGCAGGCAGTACAGAACAGCGAGAATTAACTGATTTTATTCCTTGTGTTGCTTGGGGTAATTTGGCGGAAAACTGCGGCAACAGCTTGTCAAAAGGCAGCCGGGTTTTTGTACAGGGACGTATTTCCGTACGTTCGTATGAAACACCGGACGGTCAAAAACGGTATCGCACAGAAGTCGTTTGTGACATGGTTGCCCAGACATTGGGAGCAGAACACGCGCAGGCTCCGGCACAGCACGCAAGTGCTCCGCAGCCGAAACCGGCAGCACCGAACACCAGCTTTAGCAGCATGGGTTCTGATGCAAGTGATGAAGAAATCCCATTTTAATGTCAAACACAACCCTTCTAAATTTTGAAGGAGGAACTATACATGAGAAGAGAACGCTCAAGAAAACCGAGAAGAAAAGTATGCAATTTCTGCGTAGATCATGCTGAACAGATTGATTACAAAGATATTGCAAAACTTCGCCGTTTCACAACAGAACGCGGTAAAATTTTGCCGCGCCGTATTTCCGGCGTTTGCGCTAAACATCAGCGTAAACTGACTGTTGCTATCAAACGCGCAAGAGCTATTGCTTTGCTTCCGTATACAGCAGAATAATAACAGTATAAAAACTGTAGGCTAAAGAGGATTGCCGCTTCGTGCGGCGTCCTCTTTTTTTTGATTTTTTAGGG
>DJEN01000110.1 GCA_002431345.1 Megasphaera sp. UBA5897
GCGAATGACTAATAATGAGTGATTAGTAGTTAGTGCATTGCAGTTTGAGTTATGTAAAATGAATCGTGAACATCTTTGAAATGAAGAAATAAATAGGTATCATTGTAAATTATGCACTTAATTTGGTAATATAAAGAGGCAGTGACAAAATGACTTTTTTAGTCCATTTGTCACTGCCTTATTTTTGTGTTAGCCGAGTACATGATGCTTGAGTGCGTAGTCTACCAACTCTGATTTGGAAGTACAGTGTAGTTTTTGCATGAGTCTGCTTTTGTAGGTAGAAACAGTTTTGATGGATAAATGCAGTTCTTCAGCGATAGATGATTGCGAATAGCCGTGTACTAAATAGCGGAGCACTTCTTGTTCCCGCGCAGACAAAGAAATCGTTTCGGGCGTATGGGATATAAAGCTGTCGAGCAGTGCATGCGTGTTTTGTTCGCTGAGATACCGTTTTCCCTGCATGACTGTATGCAAGGCGCGAAACAGTTCGGCATCGAGTGTATCTTTGCACAAATAGCCGTCTGCCCCTTGCGTCATGACTTCTTTTATATATTGCTGTTCGCTGTACATGGTTAGTACTAAAATTTTTACGGGGATACGGCGGCGTTTGATTTCGCGCAGACATTCAAGACCGTTCATGACAGGCATGGACAAGTCAAGAAGAATGACATCAGTAGGAACAGCAGTGAGTTTTTCCAATGCTTCCTGACCATTGGACGCTTCAGCAACCACTTGAAAATCGTCCTGCGTAGCGAGCAGGAGTTTTAAACCTGTCCGCAGAATATGATGGTCATCAGCGAGTAATATTTTAATGGGTAGAGACATGAGAAGTACCTCCTTGAGCAGGCATGTCCTTTTCTAAAGGCAGTGTAATGCAAATAGCTGTACCGGCAGCAGGCTGGCTGTGGATGCAGAATGTGCCGTTGAGTAATTCTGTTCGTTCGCGCATACTGACTAAGCCAAGATGATTATCCAAACGGGCTTGTTTGGCCGTATCTTCACTAAAGCCAATGCCATTGTCCGTAATGGACATCCTAAGCTGCGCAGGCGTAATTTGCAGGGAAATAGCGACAGTTGTAGCTTGGGAATGACGTATAATATTGGTCAGGGCTTCCTGCATGAGACGATAGCAAAGAAGCGCAATCGGATGGGAAATGGCAGCAAAATCTCCATCATGCGCATACGTGATTTGGATTTGCGGATGCGCTATGCGAAATGAATCCAAATACTTTTCCATTGCGACAATGAGGCCTAAATCATCCAGCAGCGGCGGATGCAGATTGACAGCTAAATGACGCAGCCCTTCCAGCGTATCTTTGGTTAAGTCGCGCACGCCGCCGACCAGTTCTTTGACAGAAGCATCTGTCGTCCTGTCCATAATGATGCGCAGGTATGAGAGAATAGCGACCATGGATTGACTCGTTTCATCGTGCAGTTCCCGGGAAATCCGCCGTCGTTCGTCTTCGCGAGCTGTAAAGAGCTGCTGAATAAGCCACATGCGCAGTTTTTCTTTTTCCTGCAGGGCGGCGACAAGACGCAGGTTTTCTTTGTCTTTGACAGACAGACGGTTGACCATAATGTTGAACGCTTTGGCCAGACGGCCTACATCATCAGACGTAGAAACAGGGACTGTAACTTGATAGTTGCCGCGGCCAATTTGCCGAACGGCGGCAGCCATTGTCTGTATGGGCTTGAGAAACGCATTGGCATAGCGCGTGGCAAGCCAGGAGGCGAGCAGGCAAATGAACAGAATCAAGGTTATCATTTCGAGAAAACGCTTGCGCATGAGCTGCACCATTGGTTTTTCTGTTAGGCCAATGCGAAAATAGCCGACTAAACCGTCATCAATAGGACAGAGAATTTCACGGATATATCCTTCATTACTGTTATACGTAATGACATCTGCAGACTGTGAGGCTTGCGGCGTACGGACGAGAGGAAGGCCTTGAGGGATGCCGTCTGTAAATGTGCTGGTCAATATTTCGCCGTTGGGACGGGACACAATAATATACTGGATTTGATCATTCAGCGTTTTTGTTTGGATAAGTTGTTCAGTAATTTTAAATGTATCATCGAGCAAAATGGCGCTGCTGATGACTGTGCTCATAGACTGACTGATTTCCCGTCCTGATTTATCCAGTTCATGCTCCATCTCTGTGCTCGTCGTATACAAGAGTATCATACTGATAAGCAGACCGCAGATAAAAATAGTTCCGACAATGAGAGCGTTAAATTTTACGTATAAACTATAGTTTCTCATTTTACTCTCCTGTCAAATGGGTACGAAGATTGTATTTTTGCTGCAGTTTGGCATACAGTTCCGGCTGGGGCTCAACAAACTTGTTGATGAGTACCCGTTCCAGTGCATCATGTAGCGATGGCTGCTGATCCATCGTGTAAAATATGCGGCGCAGCTGTGCTTTTTCTGTTTCCGGCAAATCGCTGCGCATGACGACGGGGCCTGTTGGCGCTTGAGGCAGGATGGCGAAAATACGCGTTTTTTGGCAGAGCTGCGGATTGGTTTTCATGACAAAATCGTAAATTTGACTGTCAATGCTGGCACCATCTGCTAAATGGTTGGCAACTGCCCAAATGGATTTGTCGTGATTGTACGTATAAAACGAATGCTTGAAATACGTTTCAGCTGTCAGTCCTCGGTCCAACAGCAAAAAGTCAACGGCCTGCCGGCCGGAATAGCTGAGCGGATCTGTAAAGGCAAATACGCGGCCTTGCAGCTGGCTGAAATCGGTAATCTCACTGTCAGCGGCAGTAATCAAATACGTTTGATATAAAATAGAACCATTGGTCTGTATCATTGCCAGCAGTTCAATCGGCGTTTGGCCGCGGTAAGCAGCATAGGCGCCTGTTGAAAAGAAAGCAAGATCGGCGTCGCCGTCAGCCATCAGCTTGTTTAATTCCGCATACGTGCGGCGTTGCAGAAGAACTGCCGGACGCTGTTGTTCTTGGGAAATATAATTGACAAGCAGCTGATATGCCTGGCGTGTTTCCTTGGGGGAAATGACGGACGCAAAAGCAATGCGCAGCGGTTTTTCTGTCGTATTTTCTGTTGGAATGGTTTGATTTTGGCTTTTTTCAAAATCAATGTAGCCCTGCGGCCGGTCACAACCGCTGCAGAGCATACAAAGGCCCGCGCTCAGCAGTGCAGCAGCACGCAGCATTGTTCGTTTCCATTTCATCAGCCGTGCTCCTTCCTGTATCGACTAGTACATAATGTATCATAGCATGAAACGCCGGCAATAGGAATAGAAGATATACCGGCGTATAAAACATGCTTCTGCATGTTGCCGCAGCAATCATACAGAAGCATGTTTGGGTGGACAAGAGCCGGATACAGCTCTCATCTGTCATATGTATATGTAAAAGAGAGAAAACAAATTAATCTTCCTTCGGTTTTGCGTTCCAAACGAGAAGAGCCAATAACGTGGAGACGACGGCTGCGCCGACCCAGAATTCTGTAGCATAGCCAAAATCGTAAACTTTTTCGCCGCCGACTACGGTAATGGTCATCAATTTACCTGTAATAAATTCCTGAATAGCGGCGCCGGCATAGCTGAGCAGGCCAATCATGCCCATAGCAGCACCGGTAACGCGTTTTGGAACAATGTCGACAGCCATTAAGCCGCCCATGTAGCAAACCAATGCCCCCATCGTAAAGCCGTAGAAGGTCATGCAGAACATATCCATCGTAAAGGACTGAGGAGCCCAGACCAAACCGGCAATAGACATGGAGTATAAAATGCCGTAGATGAGTGCCGGAGCATTTCGCTTATGATTAAAGAATTTATCTGAAATCAAGCCGCAGAGGAGAGCCCCAAAAATACCAGCGACCTGCATGTAAGCCATGACGCCGGCAGCCCCCATGATGTCATAGCCTTTTTGTGAAGTCAAATAGACGACGCCCCAGCTTTCAACAGCATAGCGGGCAATGTATACGCAGAGGGAAGATAAGCCGAGAATCCAGACAGCCGGATTTTTGACAACGGCGTTCCACTGCATGGAGCCGACAGACTTGTTCTTTTCAGCATCGATTTGTTCCTGCGTTTTTTCGCCATAGTATACAGCACCGTTTGGCAGACCTTGTGTTTCCGGACGGTCACTCATACCGAAATAAATGAAGGCTGTGCCGACGAGGGAAATAATCCCGGCAGAGATAAAGCCCATGGACCAGTTATACGCCGAAACGATAGCTGCAATGGCAAAATAGGCAAACGATGAACCTAAGTTGTGGCTCGTAAACCAAACACCGTATAAGGTGCCGCGCTGTTTATTGCTGAACCATTGATTGAGTGAGACGATGGAAGGACCAGCACCGTATGACTGGAACCAGCCATTGAGCCCCCATAAGACAGCCAGCGGAATAAAAGAATTGACCAAGCCCATGCCAACCATTGTAAGAGATGAAATGAAAAGACCGAATGAGAAGAACCGTTTATTATTCATGCGGTCGGCAAGGAAACTGTTGGTAAATTTACCGAGGCCATACGTGACAAAGAAAATAGAACCAATAACCCCGATTTCTGTCGGCGTAACAATGCCGGATGCAAGAAGCGGCTTTTTGATGACGGAATAACTTTGACGAATAATGTAATAAAATGCGTAGCCAATCGTAATCGAAGCAAACACGCGCCAGCGCATGCTGTTGAATTTTTTCTTGACGGCAGCTGCATCAGCGATTTGAGGCACATCGGGGCCCGTTTTGAAAAATTGGAACAATAAGTTTAACATAATACAAAACTCCTTTCGTTTTTTCTTACTGCGTTTAGTATAGTAAATAAAAAATAACAGCGGTAGCGGAAAAAATCTGATTTTTTTGTAGGAATTTTTCTGACAAAAGCATATTTGCTATGCGTTTAATGCAATATAAATACTCAAACAATGTGCTTTTTGTATAGTTAAACCTAATATTCCGTATACCTAGCCAATAATAGAAAACATATTGTACAGCTTCAGCAGGCGAATATCTTCTTTGGAAACACGAAGTTGGCGGATAAAAGACTCCGTTTCTTGCTGGGGCTTTTTGGCTAGAAGAACTTTGGCTGCAATAGGCATCAGCGGTCTTGTAGAAATACCAAAGGCCAATCCCCATTTGGCAGGTGCATCTAAAAAAGAAGCGAGAATATTAATTGAATATTGTTCCATAGGTGTGTTGCAGTTTTGGAAGGTCAGATTGGTTAGGGCATCATAATGCTTCATCGTACCCGTATAGATGTTTTCACAGATTTGATATGTCTTTAGGTTCGGCACATTCATAAACATCTCTGTTTTATAACTTTGCCCGTCTGCGTGAATGTCATGCAGCACATTGATGACACTGCGCATGACAGAATTATTGCGCCCGTCAAATAAATACATATAAAAGCGGGTTTGATTTTTGAAAAAGTTTGGGACACTTGCAGGTATCGGAAGGGGGGTAGGAGCTGCATGATGATACAGTAGTTGGTCAACACTGACAGCGAGTACAGCAGCGATCTCATATAATGTGGCAACGTCCATGGTGATTTGTCCTGTTTCATATTTGGATACAGTAGCTTTGCTTTTACAAATCGCATTGGCAAGTTCTTGAATCGTAAGTCCCTTTTGTTTGCGAAGCCATTTTATTTTCAAGCCGATTTCTTTGGCTATAGTAAGCATGTAAGTCACCTGGTTTCTTAGAAATATGATGATATAGCAAAAACAGCTATTTTCTTATAGTATACCCATATTTTTTGTCAAAAGTCTATTTAAACGAAATAAAAGAAGAAAAATGTTTCATGTTAAGAAAATATTGCGTAGTTGACCCTGACAGGATAACTTGGTATGCTAACACTATCTTCATATCAACAAGTTCGTTTAGGGGGTCATACAATGCAGTACAATTTTGATGAAATAGTCAACAGATATCATACCAACGCTATGAATACCGATGGATTCCGTGGATATATTTTTAATGATTTTGAAGGAAAAAAGAAGTTTCCCTTTAAAGATGATGAATTTGTCCGCATGTGGGTAGCTGATATGGAATTTGCTATGTGCCCGGCGATTATTCAAGCCATCAAAGATCGGGCAGACAAACGTATTATTGGATACAGCCAAGTTTTTGAGCCGGAATTTTATGATGCATATAACGCATGGAATAAGAAAATGTATGATTGGACGTATCCTAAAGAAGACATTTGCTTTTCCTTAGGCATTATTCCGGCGTTGTATACGTTAGTAGATCTTATTTTGGGTGACCATGACTACGCGATTATCAATACACCGGCATATGGTTATTTCCAGCATCCGATCGATGAACGGCATAAACATGCAATTCATAATAAAATGATTTGCGACAGCCAAGGCAACTGGAGCATCGATTTTGAAGCGTTGGAACGCGATGCTGCCAATCCGTTTGCTAAATTGCTCATTTGGTGCAATCCGCAAAATCCGACAGGACGTGTTTGGACACAGGAAGAATTAGAAAAAGTTGCAGCGATTGTCAAGAAATACAATCTTTGGATTATTAGCGATGAAATTCACTGCGATATTCTCCGTCAAGGCGTCCGCCATATTCCCATGGCTAAAATTATGCCGGATTATGATAAATTAGTTGTTTGCACATCTGCTTCCAAGTGCTTTAATATGGCAGGCATGATGTTTGCTGAAATCATTATCCGCGATGAAGAATTGAAAAAATTATATATTGCTACGACCAATTCCTATGCTATGAATTTAAATCCGTTGTCTATTGCAGCGCATACAGCAGCATATGAACATGGTGCAGCATGGCTGGACCAGCTCAAAACATATTTGGATGGCAACTTCCAATTTGTTAAAGATACATTTGCCAAAGAACTGCCGAAGATTACCTTCCAAATTCCAGAGGCAACGTACTTGGCTTGGGTCAATATGAATCCGTATTTAGGCGATGTAGAAAATATTCCTGATTTTATGGCGAATAAAGCAGGTGTCCTCCTTGAAGGCGGCGATGCACTCTTTGTGGACAATGCCAAAGGATATATTCGTCTCAATCTTGCCATGCCGCGGTCGATTATCAAGACAGGCCTGCAGCGAATTGTAAATGCCGTTAGGGAATATCATGCATAGTGGTTTTGTGGAGATATCTGTAGCGGTATAGACGGCAATAGTCGGAAGTTGGATGAAACAGCGAACTGGTCTGAAAAAATGGGAATGGAACAGAATCGGCGGATGTTTCCAAACTTTGATGCTGCTATCAAAAAATAGACAAGCCGGCTCCATTAGACTGACAATAGTTGCTGATTTTCAAATGGTTAATGACCAGCACACGATTAAAGAATGTATAGAAAAAACATGGGCATATAGTACGCTCATGTTTTTTCTTTTAGTGTCTTACATAGTTATTGTTATATATGGACAGATATATCTATTCTCAACATGATGGTGCTAAGAGATCTGCTGCATGGCTAGAAGTGTTCTTTAGCGATGCGTTGGATATCTTCGATAGAATAGGAGGTGATT
>DJEN01000009.1 GCA_002431345.1 Megasphaera sp. UBA5897
CCCGGCATGTTGCTGACAATCACGCGTTCCTGGCCCAGCAGGGCATTCGTAAGAGAGGATTTGCCGACATTCGGCCGGCCGACAAGGGCAATATGAATCGTTTCGTCATCTTCTTCTACAACAGGAATTGATTTGATATGTTTCAATACTTCATCGAGTAAATCACCCAAATTCATTAGATTGACAGCCGATACGCCAATCGGATCTCCCAGACCTAGATTATAAAATTCATATATGTTCATTTCCTGTTCTACACTATCGATTTTGTTGACAACCAGCAATACCGGTTTGCCGCACGAGCGAAGAATATGAGCAATATCTTCATCCTGGGGCTGAATGCCTGCTTTGCCGTCTACGACATACAAAATAACATCCGCTTCACGAATAGCCAGTTCTGCCTGATACCGCATGCTCGTAAAAATATGATTGTCCGAATCGACAAATTCAATGCCGCCTGTATCAATCATGGTAAATTCCTGGCCGAGCCATTCTGCGTCAAAATAAATGCGGTCCCGCGTCACGCCGGGGATGTCTTCGACAATGGAAATACGTTTTTTGACAATGGCGTTAAATAATGTCGATTTGCCGACATTCGGTCGGCCTACGACAGCTACTAACGGTTTATACATAAGCTTATTTCCTTTCCTCATAAGACGAAAAAAGGATAACCGGTACACGCCGGCTATCCTCTTTTTTACGAAAAATTATTTATCTTCTTCTACAGCGTCACCAATGGTAGCACTAGCTTCATCCTGGTTGGATTCCAAATAGCTCTTTACTTCTTTTTCTTCTTCATCTTTCTGAATAGCCAAGACGCTCAAAGAAATTTTCTTTTTGTCTGTATCAATGCCGATGATTTTAACGTTCATAACGTCACCGATGTTGACCAAATCTTTAACGACAGCGCCGCGTTTTTCTGTCAGTTCAGATACATGGAGAAGACCCTGCAGTTCCGGATCGATAGCAAGAATAGCGCCGAAAGGAAGCAATTTTTTAACTTCGCCTTTGACAATATCGCCGACTTCAAATTTTTCAATTGCTGCAATCCACGGGTTTTTCTGCAGTGCTTTCAAGGATAAGGAAATACGATTGCGTTCCTGGTCAAATTTCTGTACCAAAACGTGTACGGTTTCACCGACTTTGAGGACTGCATCTACAGAGCTGATGCGTTTCCAAGAAATATCAGAAATGTGGAGAAGGCCTTCTACGCCGCCCAAATCAACAAACGCACCGTACGGCATGATTTTGACTACTGTGCCGTCGATTTCTACGCCTTCGGCAATGTGTTTCAAAGCTTCTTCGCGTTTAGCTTCGCGTTCTGCTTCCAAAACAGCTTTGCGGGAAAGGACAAGACGGTTTTTATGTTCGTCAATATCAATAACTTTTACCTGGAAAGTCTGACCTACGAGATAATCCAAGGATTTAACAAATTTAACATCGCCCTGGGAAAGAGGAATAAAGCCGCGAAGCGATTTAATAGAAACAACAAGACCTGCTTTGTTCGTTTCTTTACCTACGCATTCAACGAGCTGATCGTTTTCGAATGCATCACGGACTTCTTTCCAGTCTTCGACTTTCTTCATTTTTACGAGGGAAACGACAATAGCGCCTTCTTCTTTAATGTTATTGGCAATTTCTACTGTCAGTTCGTCGCCAACTTTGACAAAATCACTGGCTTTTTCCGGAGCGGGAACAGCCATTTCCTTTTTCGGCAGGATAGCTTCTGCTTTCGTACCGATGGAAACATAGGCAGCATCATCATTCACAGAAATAACCGTGCCTTTTACAACGTCACCTTTCTTTGGATTTTCTTCATAATCATACTTGTCCAACAATTCTTCACTCATTACTTCTGTGCCTTCAGCTTGCAAATTTTCCATAATCTCAACAACCTCCTGTATTATCCAATCCGGCGTGGAAGCGCCGGCTGTAATGCCTATATGATTCATACCACGAAACGCCGCCGTCTCTAATTCAGCTGCTGTTTCAACGTGATATGTAGGGCAACCCTGTTCTTTGCACACTTGTGCCAGACGTCTGGTATTGGCACTGTTTTTGCCTCCTACGACAATCATGGCGTCTACGGTTTTGGCCAGTGCGATGGCTGCATTTTGTCGCTGCTGCGTCGCCGTGCAGATAGTCATGTGCACATCCAAGTCTTTTGTCTTGGTCTGCAACACGGCAGCAATGCGTTTGAATTGCTCTTGCGAGAATGTCGTCTGTACGACGACTCCCAGGGAATCTGCCGGCAGAATTTCTTCTGCTTCTTTTTCCCTATCTATTATAATAGCACGATTTGCCCCCCATTGTGAAATACTAATTACCTCTGGATGAGCTTTTTCGCCTATAATAATCAATTTTTTGCCTTGTTCTACAATTTTTTTTGCGTCTTGCTGTGCTTTTTTGACATGAGGACAGGTCGCATCCACGATATGCAGTCCTTTTTTTTCAGCTTCTGCATATACTGCCGGACCTACGCCATGTGAACGAATCAGCACGGTTTCTCCTGCCTGAATTTCGTCCAGTGAATCGACCGGCTCTATGCCTTGTGCCGCTAAGCGGGATACTACCTGGGGATTATGAATAATAGGTCCCAATGTTTTCGTACCCTTTGTGGCATGGGCAGCCATGTCCACGGCACGCCGCACACCATAACAAAATCCACAGGCATCTGCTATTGTTACTCTC
Organism: Megasphaera sp. UBA5897; assembly: GCA_002431345.1. Classification (GTDB taxonomy): domain Bacteria; phylum Bacillota; class Negativicutes; order Veillonellales; family Megasphaeraceae; genus Megasphaera. Next base: position 2,689 of record DJEN01000009.1, read on the forward strand.
ATCGTTTCATTTCTCCATACTGATTTAGCATAGCTAAGACTATATTGCGAATTTCGTCTGTAAATGCTTTGACTTCTTCCTTATCGGCATGCATTCCCTGCGGCGGCATAACAGGTTCGCCAAAAACAACGCAGACCGGGCCTTTCTTTTTAGGAAGAGGCCGGGAATTAATAACCGCCGCTGGCAGTACGGGCACGCCGGCCTTCATGGCGATGCCGGCAAATCCATCGTGGAATTTGCCCAAAATTCCCTGGTCTTTGCTTGTGCCTTCCGGAAAAATTCCCAATACTTCTCCCTGTTTGAGGACACGGAATGATTCCATAATAGCCCGGCGGTCAATACGGCCGCGGTGAACCGGAAAAGTATGTACATAGCGCAGAAACCAATTCATCAGCGGATTACGAAAGAGTTCTTCTTTGGCCATAAAGTGAATTAAATGATGCCGCACAGCAGTACCTACCAATGGCGGGTCAAAATAGCTGGCATGATTGCAGACGATAATGAAAGGTCCTTTATCTGGAATATGTTCTTCGCCGTAAACCTTCATGCCGATGAGTGTGTAGGTGACGAAATTAAATATCCAGCGGATAATTTTATACGTAAAATCTCTCATTGCTCTTTGCGGCGAATCAAATCGGTAATAACATCGGCAGTTTCTTCCAAATTCAATTCACTGTTATCGAGAAGCATGGCATCAGCAGCCTGTCTAAGCGGTGACACAGCACGATGCGAGTCTTGGTAATCCCTTGCAGCAATGCTCTTTTCAATTTCTTCCAGCGTTTCGCTGCTTCCTTTGGCCTGCATTTCCAAATAGCGGCGCACCGCCCGGGAATGAACAGACGCTGTCAGAAAAATTTTAATATCTGCATTCGGCAGTACCACCGTTCCAATATCGCGTCCATCCAAAATGACGCCGCCCTGTTTGGCCATGTCTCTCTGTAATTGTACCAGTTTTTGCCTTACTACTGCAAGAGCTGCAACAGAAGATACGTGAGAAGATATGGTTTGCGTGCGAATTTCATCCGTAACTTCTATATCATTTACGTATACACGGCACGTATCTGCCAACGGTTCCAATCGTACTGTCAAGTCTTGAATAAAGGAACCTACGGCTTGTTCGTCTGTTATATCAACATGGTGCTGCAAAACAGCCCATGTAATGGCTCGGTACATTGCACCTGTATCGATATACAAATACTGTACTCTGCCTGCAGCCAGACGGGCCGCACTGCTTTTGCCCGCGCCGGCCGGCCCGTCAATAGCAACTGTTAATTTTCCCATGATTCACTCTCCTTTGCCGCTGCTTTTCCGGCTGCATAGCCAGTGGAAAAGGCAGCTTGTAAATTGTAGCCGCCTGTAAAGGCATCAATATCCATAACTTCACCAGCAAAATAGATATGCGGTGTAATTTTGGATTCCATCGTTTTGGGATTAATTTCTTTGACAGATACGCCGCCAGCCGTAACAATAGCTTCTTCTATCGGACGGGTACCTGTAATCGTCAGCGACAATGCCTGCAGCGTGTCAACCAAATCCTGGCGCTGTTCTTTGGACAGTTGATTGACAGGCAGATGCACATCGATACCGGCTTGTTCCAAAACAACGGGTATGAGCCGCTGCGGCAGCAGGTCCTTCATGGCATTTTCTACTTCTTTGCGTATGTATTTTTGAAAATCGCGCTGTATGCGCTGATCTAGTTTTTCTTTAGACAATGCCGGTTTCAGATTGATGCGCAGCTGCATTGGATAAACACATTGTTTTTTATGGGCTGCCGTCGTGCTGAGCATCAAAATAATCGGGCCGGATACGCCAAAATGCGTAAAAAGCATTTCGCCAAATTGGGAAGCCAGCTTTTTTCCCCGTTTCCACAAGGATGCTTCTATATTCCGAAGGGCCATGCCGGACAACGTATGCGGCCACGTATCTGCCGTCGTAAACGGAATCAGAGACGGTTTGACCGGTGTAATGCTGTGGCCCAAGCTTTTAGCAAACCCATAACCGTCACCTGTAGAGCCGGTAACAGGATACGACATGCCTCCCGTCGTAATAATGCAGGCATCGCCTTCGTAAGTTCCGGAAGCTGCCTGCACAGCAACGCGGTCATCCCACTGATGGACTGCTTTTACAGCATCTTCCAAATGCAGCGCGACGCCGGCAATTCGCAGACGGCTGTAAAACAGTTTCCGCACTTCAATCGCACTGTCGGACTGTGGAAATACGCGTCCGCCCCGTTCTACTTTGGTCAGCAGCCCCCACGCGTGCAGTTTCTGCAGCAAATCTTCATTGGTAAACTGGCCGTACGCGCTGTATAAAAAACGGCCGTTCCCCGGTGTATGGGCAATGCATTCGTCCATCGTACAGGCGTTGGTCAAATTGCAGCGTCCTTTCCCAGTAATGCCCATTTTTTTGCCTACAATATTATTTTTTTCAAATAGTTGCACAGCTGCGCCTGCTTCGGCTGCTGCCAGTGCCGCCATGATGCCGGCCGCGCCGGCACCGATGACAATGACGTTTTTGCCCATAGTCATGCCGCCTTACTTATATTTATATAATTCTGCTACTTCTTCAGCTGTTAAGCTGCGATAGGCACCACGCTTTACGCCGCTGAGCGTCAAAAACGCATACTGCACACGCCGCAGATTATGCACTTGGAAGCCAAAATATTCCATCATGCGGCGCACTTGCCGATTGCGTCCTTCATGAATCGTAATTTCAATAGTCGTAATACCGCTGCGGCCATCAAAGCCAATGTAATATACATCTGCAGGAGCCGTCATGCCATCTTTTAATTCTACACCATCCGCCAAATGCTGCAATACCGAATCCGCAATACGTCCTTTGACTTTTACTTCATAGGTCTTATCGACCATTTTGCTCGGATGCATCAAAATATTGGCCAGTTCCCCATCATTGGTCATGATGAGCAGCCCTTCCGTATTTTGGTCCAAACGGCCAACGGCATAAATACGGTCTTTTTCCTTTTTGAAATAATCCATGACCGTCGTCCGGCCCTGGTCATCACTGGATGTCGTAATTACACCCTTAGGTTTATTAAATAAATAGTAATGCTTAGGCTGCATTTCCAACCGCTGTCCATCGACAAGGACGATGTCCTTATCCGGATCTACTTTGGTGCCCAGTTCACGAACAACAACACCGTTGACACGAACACGGCCATCCAAAATCATCTGTTCCGATGCGCGGCGTGACGCGACACCGCAGTTACTCATTACTTTCTGTAGCCTTTCCATCTGTTTCCCCCTTGTTTGTTGTCGATTCCAGTTCCCGTGTCAGCTGTGCCGACTGTAGTGTTTCCGTACTGCTTTCCGGAACATGGGCTGCCAAATCAGCCAGCGAATCCATGCCAATGCATTCCAAAAAATACGCCGATGTCCCGTATAAAATAGGACGGCCCGGACTGTCTTTCCGTCCCAAATCAATAACCAGCCCTTGCTGTACCAGCGATGTCAAAATCCGCTCAGACGATACGCCGCGGAGTTTTTCGATTTCAGCACGCGTAATAGGCTGCTTAAAAGCGACAATCGCCAATACTTCCAACGCCATAGGAGACAATTCCGTCGTCCCGGTCCGCACCCATTGAATAGCTTCAAAAAGGCACGGCTTCGTCACCAGCTGATAGCCGCCGGCTACGCGCAGCACCGTCAGGCCATGGCCAGCTGCCGCCAAAGACGTTTTTAACGCCTGCGCTATCTGTTGAATTTGACTGGAACTCCATCCGGTATGCGCTGCAATTTCAGCTATCTTCATCGGCTGACCGCTTAGAAAAAGCAATGCTTCCAATACGGCTGTCGGCTCCATGTTTTCAACTTGGTGTGTATCGCAAGGCGACGGCATTTCCATCCTCTCCTTCTGCCACCGTGTGGCACTGCCCTAATTTCAGCATTTCCAATACAGCTAAAAAGGTGACAACCAATTCCATTTTGGAACGGCATGCGCGAAATATGGTCTCAACAGCCGTTGTTCCTGCTGTTTGCCGCAGCATGTAGGCGACACGCTGCATGCATTCTTCTACACTGTAAATTTCCTGCTGAATATGAATTTCCACAGGCTTTTTTTGCTGCAGAGACTGATACACCAGCCGAAACGCGTGGTATAATGCAGCCGTTTCAATCATCCCGGAAAACTGCGGTTCATATGCAAGAGGCGTTCGTTCCCGTCCCAGCATATGACTTCGTTCATCCCACAAACCGCCCATGACAGCTGAAATTTGTTTCATGCGTCTATATTCAACAAGCTGCTGTACCAATGCTTCCTTCGGATCTTCTTCCTCTTCTTCTTTTGCCTTAGGCATTTTAGGAAGAAGCAGCCGTGATTTGATTTGCAGCAGCGTCGCTGCCATGACAAAAAACTTACTGGCATAATTGACATCAAACGCATCAATTTGCGTTACATACGCATTAAACTGATCTGTAATCTCGACAATAGGAATATTGTAAATATCGACTTTATTTTTTTCGATTAAATATAAGAGCAAATCCAACGGCCCTTCAAAATCCGATACTTTGTATTTGTATTCTTCCATACAGACCGCCATTTCTATATTATATGATAAAATACAAGAAATTACAAAAAAGGTTTGGATCTTCATCCAAACCTTTTGATCATTTGCAAGGGACTCATGCCCATATAACTGGCACGGTGCTCACAGCAATGTATTGTTGAATTGGTGCCGGGGACCGGAATCGAACCGGTACGGTTATTTCTAACCGACGGATTTTAAGTCCGTTGCGTCTGCCAGTTCCGCCACCTCGGCATGACGAAAAAAAATATGGAGGCGGCACCCAGAATCGAACTGGGGATGAAGGTTTTGCAGACCTCTGCCTTACCGCTTGGCTATGCCGCCATAAATATGGAGCGGAAAACGAGACTCGAACTCGCGACCCCCACCTTGGCAAGGTGATGCTCTACCACTGAGCTACTTCCGCATGATTGTGGTGCTCAGGGACGGAATTGAACCGCCGACACGGGGATTTTCAGTCCCCTGCTCTACCGACTGAGCTACCTGAGCAAATATGGCGACCTCGATCGGATTTGAACCGACGATCTTCGCCGTGACAGGGCGACATGTTAAACCGCTACACCACGAGGCCATTCATATT
>DJEN01000067.1:0-5790 GCA_002431345.1 Megasphaera sp. UBA5897
GCCGCGCAGAAAGAAAAAGTATATTGCATATGTAAACAGAACGTTTACAAAAAAATGGGCAAAGGGAATATATTTCCTTGGAATATGGCCTCTCTTTTTCGGCGGCACGAAAAAGAATGAATATATAAGTGTGCAGAGACCCGTCTCTGTTCATCTGTCCGCATAGAAAGAAAAAGTACATACGCCAATGTAAACGGCAAGTTTACAAGAAAAAATGGGCAAAAGGAATATAGTCCCTCGAAATGTAACAGTTTCTTAACAATTTTCATAAGATGGGGTTTCTTGGATAATAGTTCTTGCTTTTACATATCAGCCTAGGTAGAATAAAAGGAGAATGTCTATGTATACATCACATATTTATATATCACAATCATAGGAGTTTGTTGTGAAGAAAAAATGGAAAGCAGGATGTGCTGTTTCGGCGTGTATTCTCTCTGCGTGTGTAGCGTTTTGGATGGAAATGCCGGCTGTAACACAGATGCTGAGTGATACTGTAGCGACAACAATAAATAGTAAGCTCAATGGAACCCTGTCTTTTGCGTCCATGGATGTTTCCCTGTCCGGGAGAGTGCGGATTGTACAGCCTGTTGTTAAGGATGTACAGGGCCGCATCGTGGCAGAAGGAACGGATGTGCAAGTATATGTTAATCCAGCTAAGATTATTCCTTCGCTGCAGCGCGGTGAGATTTTGGAAGCTTTGGATACGGTTGACGTCAATGAACCCGTGCTTCATATTTGGCAGGAAGAAGATGGCAAGACGTGGAATATCGCATCGTTAATAAAGACAAATAAATCAGCCAGTGATATGGGGTTTCACAGTGCTGTGCATGTGCATGACGGGACGGTTCGCGTACTGCTGCCCAACGGTACGCCGCTGGCAGTAGAAAAAGCGGAAGGCTCTTTGTCTTTTGCCAATTATCCCGGTTCGATTGCCGTGACGGCAGACGGAATGCTGGACGGTAAAGCACTGAGCATATCCGGGACGTATGCGTCTTCGCGCCAGTATGCGTTTACTGTTCAGGCTGACGCTGTTCAGGCGGCGTATGGAGAAGCGTTTATGCCGTCTTCGGCGGATGTGCAGATTGAAGACGGCGTCATAGAACATGTCAAAGCCCAGGTTGCCGATGGACCGCACGGATTTTTCTTGTCCGGTCAAGCTGATGTTCGTTCCGGGGCCGTGCAGGCGTATGGTTGTTCTGTACAGGACGTAACGGGTCATGTTGACATGACAACGGATGACGTCCGTTTAAAAAACGTACAAGGTACTGTCAACGGCCAGACTGTCCGGGTAGATGGATTAGTCAAAACGAATACGGGCTCACCGGTGTTTAATTTGTCTGTTGATGTGCCGGACGCTTCGCTGGATGCGTTTTCATCCCTGCTGCCCCTGCCGGTTACTGGTTTTATAGGGTATAAGGGACGTTTGTGGGGCTCTGTCGAACATCTCAGCGGCAAAGGCGTTGTTTCTGCCAGACAGCTCTTCTATGACAACGTGCATGTAGACGATGCGCAGGCCGATATTGTCTATGACCATGATACCGTACAGGTAGATAACCTGACGGCGCACGGCGCAGGCGGTACGGTGTCAGGCTCCGGCAGATACGACGTACAGCGCGGGGATTACAGTGCTTCTGTGACTGCAGAAGAAATAGATCTATCCCAAATTCCTGCCGTGCCGGTGTCTGTATTGGGCATTGTGTCTGCTGCAGTATCCGTACAGGGAAATAGTAAGGATAATACCCTGCAGGCGGCAGGCCATATTGCAGCTGATGATGTATCTTATCAGGGCATTGCGCTGCCGCATATCGAAACAGATGCGGCCTATGACGGGCAGACGATTTCTTTCTCACAGTTGCAGGCACAAATTGGCGGCGGTACGCTGACGGGCAGCGGTACCTATGACTGGCAGACGCAGACGCCGGATATTACTTTTACGGCATCAGACATACCGCTGGACATTGCGGCACCGTATGTGTCCTTTCCGCTGGAAGGAACTGTCAGCACCGCCGGCCATTTGTACGGGCCGGACTGGCAGTGGGATGCATCGTTTTCGGCGCAGCACGGTATGATACAAGGGCTGGCATTTGACAGCATTGACGGCACCGTGCAAGGCGTGGGAAAGAAAATAACGTTCCCGGCTGTGTATTGGCGGTATGTAGACGGCATGCATACGCTTCGCGGTTGGGTGGATTTAGACAACCGCACGGTACAGGCGTCACTGGATACGAAGCACATGCGTATAGAAAAACTGCTGTCTGCCATCGGCAAGAGTGAACTGCCTATGACTGGCTGGGCCGATAATACGATTACCCTGTACGGTTCGTTGGATAATCCGTCGGCACAAGGACAGTTCCGCTTGACAGACGGTTCCTATGCCGGGTATTTGTATAAAAATATTAGTGCAGACTACCGGCTGGACGATGGAACCGTATATATTGCCAATGGCGAAATTGCATCGTACAATGCGGCTCTTTCCGTTCAGGGGGCTGTAGGAAAAACGATGAATCTGGATATAGAAGGCACGGACTTGGATATTGCCCGCATGCTGCCGTGGAGCAAGGTACCGCGCAGCGGCTTGTTCAATGTCAAGGCGCATATTGGCGGCACGATGGACAATCCGACGGCAGGCGGTTCGCTGCGTGCGAAATATTTGGTCATCAATCATATGCCGCTGGCGGATATTCGCGGCGATTTTAACTATGCAGACGATATGGTGCGCCTTACGGATTTGCATTTTACCCAAAACGACGGTACCTATGATGCCAATTTGCTGTACCGGCTGCGGGACAAATGGCTGCGCGGTAAAGCCAGTGTCGTCAACGGTGATGTGGCCGGGCTTTTGAAGCTGGCTGATGTGCCGCTGCAACGGGCAGAAGGACGCATTGACGGCACGATTGCTGTCGAAGGGACAGCAGATAATCCTAAGGCGTCTGTTGCAGGGAAACTGACGCAGGCGTCGTTGGCAGATTTGCCGATAGAACCGGCAGATATTGATATAAACTATGAAAATAATACGGTATTTGTCAATCAGCTGGCATTGAAATCCGGAGACAGCCTGCTGGCAGCGAAAGGCTCGTATGCGCTGCATGGCCCGGTCCGTATGGAAGTAGCTGCTAAAAATTTCCCGGCCCATGTGCTGATGGAAGCAGCAGGGCAATCGCAGGTGCAGCTGCAGGCACCGCTGGACTTTATGGCAGAATTGGGCGGCCAAGGTGATGCACTGGAAGCGAATATTTCGGCGCAGCTGCAAAATGGCACGATAAACGGCGTAGATTTTTCCAATGCCTTTGCCATGCTGAATGTCCGCGATGGGAATATTCATATACAACAAGCCTATGCTGCACGAGATCCTTATAAAATCATGGCATCCGGAGACATTCCTGTAAATGCCCTGTGCGGAAGCCGCAGCGGGGAATCGATGGATGTGACATTGAAACTGGATCATGCCGACTTGAATGCACTGACGTTTTTGCTGCCAGGTGTCCAATCTGCGGCAGGCGGCATTGAAGGCGAAGTCAAGCTTGGCGGTACGCTGGCAGATCCGCAGATTCAAGGAAACATCGGGGTGCAGGACGGCACCATTCAATTCCGGGATGTTACATATCCGCTGCAGCATATCAAGGCAGCTGTTCAGTTTGACAATCAGCACGTCACGGCGGCCGGCACAGCCGAGATGGATAAAAAAGGTGCAAAATCACCGGGCTCCGTATCGCTGCAGGGACAGGCTGACTGGAACGGTTGGCAGCTGACTTCGTACGAGGGCAATGTTATGGTGTCGCACCTGGGTATTGACTGCCCGTATTATAAAGGCCCGCTGGATGCAGACCTGCACATTGCGCAGCAGGATGACATGCCGACCGTCAGCGGCAGTATCCAAGTGCATGATGCGGTGTTGGATATTCCCCTGTCTTTTTCGGATGATACGGCAGTTTGGCCTATCGGATTGGACGTGTCTGTTACATTAGGAGACAAAGTGCGGTTGTATAATCCGTCATTATATGATTTAATGGTACATGGTACGGCAAAATTCCAGGGAACGGCGGCACAGCCGGAACCATCAGGGTATTTTGAAGCGACGAAAGGCGTCGTTCATTATCTGGATACGAATTTCCGCCTGTCCTCTGCCAAGGCAAGTTTTACGCAGGACGGAACATTCCTGCCCCGTTTGGATGCCGAAGGTGTGAGCCGGGTAGGCCAGTATGATGTATTCTTGACTCTGCGCGGTCCGGCAGATGCGATGGATATGATGCTTCGTTCCGACCCGCCGCTGACCAAAGCGCAGATTATATCGCTGATTACGCTACGAAACGGCGGCAACAGGCAGCAAAGCTCGTCACTTACTAGTGATGACATGAATAATTTGCTGAGTTCAGGAATCCGCTTAACCTTAAACAGCTTAGGAATTACGCAGGAATTAGAAAAGACGCTGTCCTTGGATATGCTGACAGTCACCAACGGTTCATTAAATCTCAACGATAAAAATACAGATTTGAGCCGCAACTACTATAATATTGAAATGGGAAAATATTTATTTAACGATTTTATGGTAACGGCGGCATTTGGTCTAAATCATGATGACAACCGGTTTGGCGTGCAGTACCAGCTTGGCAATCGATTTAATCTGAATGCGTGGAAATCGGATGAAGAAAAATTTGCCGGTGCGTTTTACAAATATTCATTCTAGGAGGAGCAATGGTTTTACAAAAATATTTACAAGAACTGAATAAAATTACCTTGCTCACGCCCGAAGAAGAACAGGCACTGTGGAAAGCCTATAAAGACGACGGGAATATGGAAAGCCGCAGCCGTCTGATTGAACAGTATCAGCCGCTGGTTTTTAAAGAAGCCATGCGCTGGCATATCCCGGAAGACATGCTGCTGGATGTGGTTCAAGAGGGAACAGTAGGTCTTATTGAAGCGGTGGAACGCTTTGATTATACGAGACATGTAGCGTTTTCCCTTTTTGCAGCGCATCGCATTCGCGGCCGAATGGTGGATTATTTAAACAAAGAAGGAAAACGCGCTGCTGTTTCGCTGGATGCTCCTGATGAAAACGGTATTACGCTGCAGGAAACATTGCCGGATACAGGCATAGATGTAGCGGAACAAACCGGCAGGCACCTGTTGTTTGAACATGTAGCCAAAACGCTGCAGCGGCTGCCGCAGAAAGAGCAGCTGGTTGTAGAAGGAGTCTACCTGCAGGACAAACAGCAAAAGCATATTGCCCATGATTTGGCTATGAGCCTTCCGTACGTATATCGGCTGCAAAAACGGGGGATACGCCGCGTGCGGGGGATGCTGAGCCAGTTTATTCATGAAAGCAAAAGCAAGTAAAAGGGATGAATCAACACGAAAAATGACGTATAATAACGTATGCGCATGATAATACAGCTGTTTTTTTGTATAATCTCGGTAACAAAGCTTCCTTTTTTTACGGAATGTATAACATATGGTAAAAGGAGGGCATATATCAGTGGGATTGGCAGATAAAAATAAGGCTGCTCATGTCCGTTCCGCCAAGAAATGGCTGGAAAAAGCGGAAAAATCGTTTGACAATCAGGCAACTGTCCAAGGCGAACTAAATCTCATGCTGGCAGAAGCCGAAATGGAAAATCTGCGCAAGAAGCAGGGAAGACGGAGATGGCTGCAGGCTGCAGCCGCTGTATTTTGCCTGCTTTGTTTGGGCGGGACCTTTTGGCTGAAGCAGCCGGCGACTGTTGGACCCAGCATGCCGATAGAAAAAACGGCAGCAAAAGCAGCCGAACCGGCAATGCCCCAAATACTGCCTGC
>DJEN01000067.1:5878-9552 GCA_002431345.1 Megasphaera sp. UBA5897
CTGCAGTGCCGGATACGATACCGCAGGACACGGCATCCGGCAGCAGTGAAGCAAGTCCTGCTGCTGCACCTATTTTACAGGCTGAAACAGGCCGGGAGCCGTCTCGTGAAGAAACGGCTCCGCCTGTTCCACATCATACAACACCTGCAGTAAAACAAGTTCTGTCAGAACGGCAGATGCAGGAAGCCGTACAAGAAGCGCGGCATAGTCTGCGCGGTACGGTAATTCAGAAATAAGTACACGGAGGTTTTTTATGAATATGCAGAAGAAAAAGCTTCTCGTCCTGATGATAACCAGTGCGATGATGACTTGCCCGGTTTGGGCGAATGATGATGCGTCTGCAGCAATAACTGCTGACGCAGGCACAGCAACCGGCTATGAGCCGACTTCCGATGGAGAAGTTGTAACGACAACGGCTAAATCTTCAAAGGTTGCTACTGACGACAAGACACCGGTCAACGCGACGGTTACGGCAGCAGCAGATACCGTAACCAAAGAAACCATGCAGGCTGCTAAATCGGGCCTTACTGGATATGAAACCGATGCGGAACTGGCAGAAATCGCAGCCGGCAAAACACCGGCAGAAGTCCATCAAGAAGCGGCAGCAGCTGTAGACAAAACAGCAGCTGACAACAGCAGTACCGAAGCGCAGCGTCAGGTAACCGCAGCAGCTGTTCCCGAACGGACCTTGCCGGGCACTCCGATTGATTTTCCTGCAGGCATGAACAATTTTACGATTGATACGACCATACCGAACTATCCCATGGCAATTATGCCGCAGGGACAAGAAGGGACGCTTCCGTATGGCAATATCGTGACGGACAGCGAATTGTCTCCGTATGTAGATAAAATTGCTTCATCTGTCACGGTAAGCCCCGTACCGGATAAAGCGATTGAAACCCAGCTTATGCCCCGATTGGCTATGCGTGTAGGCGATGCCGTCAATGCCGACTACATCCGCCATGACTTGAATATTATTGGTGCGACGGGCTTGTTTTCTACGGTAAAACCGGCATTTACCAATGTGCCGGAAGGCGTCAAGCTGAACTATGCCGTACAGATGAATCCGACGGTTAACGGCGTGGATATTGTAGGCAATGAAAGCATCCCGACGGATGAATTGAAAAAATTGGTCACTGTTGCGCCGGGCACGGTCCTCAATACATCGGTTGTCAGCAAGAATATTGCCGACATCAATGCGGCTTTTGGCAATAAAGGCTACATGATGAGCCGCGTTTCCGAAGTCAGCATGGATGACAAGGGTATCCTGCATATTGGCATTTCAGAAGCTCATATTGAAGATATTCAGCTTCGCGGCAACAACAAGACGAAAAACAAAGTTATCATGCGGGAACTGCGCTTCAAAAAAGGCGATATTTTCAACAAAGAAACAGCCAGCCGCAGTATTCAGCGCGTGTACAACACGGGATATTTTGAAGACGTCAATGTACGGCTGCTTCAAGGGAAGAAAAACCGCAACGATGTCATCGTAGAACTTGACGTCGTAGAACAGAAAACAGGGACGGTCACGATTGGTGCCGGCTATTCGGATTCTGACGGCTTGGTCGGGATTTTGGGCCTTAGCGAAACGAACCTTCGCGGCACAGGCGACAAAGTATCCATCAATTGGGAATTTGGCGGCCATACGCAGACGACGCGGAACTATATTTTCTCGTATACGCATCCCTATCTCAATGATGCCGGCGATTCCATCGGCTTCAGCCTTTTTGACCGGGAATCACAGTACGATGATTATAACGAAAAAGGCAACTCTGTTGCAGAATACTACAAACGGACCAAAGGGTTTAACGTCACCTACGGCCGTGCCCGCAGTGAATACATTACAGACTACCTCACGCTGGGAACCAAAGACTCTAAATATACTCATTACAGCAGCGGCTTAGATTATCGTAAGTTAGATGCTGAAGGCGGCATTTATAAAGGATATATGAATAATAACTTTGGCCGCACAAACAGTGTAACGTGGGACCATGTCTTTGATAACCGTGACAACGTATATGATCCGACAAAGGGCAAACGACTTGCCTTTTCCGGTACGTGGGCAGGCCACGGCATTGGCGGCGATTTTGATTACTTCAAATTTACTGTCGAAAACCGTCTGTACTATAAAGTAGGCAGAGCCCATGTCATTGCTGTCCGCTTGATGGGCGGCATCGCTACCGGCGACATGCCGTTTAGTGATATGTTTACGCTGGGCGGCGCTGATAATCTCCGCGGCTACGAAGATGATGAATTCCGCGGCAATAAAATGTATCAGGGCACGATTGAATACCGTTATCCGATTGCCAAAAAGATTCAGGGCGTTGTCTTTGGCGATTTGGGCAATGCTTGGGGCGGTACGGAACATATTCCTTGGTACAACAGCGATAACAAAATCCATTATTCCGGCGGTATTGGCTTCCGCATTACGACGCCAATTGGTCCGGTTCGTCTGGACTATGCCGTAGGCTCTGACGGCGGCAAGTTCCACTTCAGCTTTGGCGGTAAATTCTAGTAGACAGCGACTGGTGGGATAAACAGTGATTCGTACTATGATATTCACGGCGCTGTTTATCTGCGCCGGCTTGAGCTGTAGCTGGGCAGCCCCGATTACGCATGTCCAGGTACACGTCTCGTCGGTGCAGGAAGCTGTGCCGCCGCTCGTACAAAAACGTATTGCTGCCAGTATTCAGACGGTGGGCAACCATGTCCTGCTGAATCAGGACAGCAGTGAAGTGAATGAAAACAAAGAATCGTATAAACGAGTCATGTATGATATTGTCAACAGAGTCTTAATCGGGTATACTGTTGATGATATTCAGATTGTCGGCAGCAGCGATGCTGCCGTATATGTCAAAATACGTCCATGGGGGCAGACGATTCAGTCTGTCCAGGTTAGCGTGGATTATGGGGCACTGCCTGCACTGGGAAAAACGCTGGCCAATGCAGATACGGCAAATATTTCTGCGTATGCGGAAAATTTGCTGGTCGGTCTGCCGACTGATGCATTGGAATGGGCCAATGGAGCCGTGCAGCATGTTTTGGAAGACGAGCTGGAGACAAGACTGCCGGAATTTTATCCGCATATTGTCATCGAACCAGGAAAAACAGCTGTGGTTCATGTCTATTTTTTGCCAAAGCTTCCTGTTGTGCGCAACGTCCGTGTCGCTGTCCATGCCGATAACCTGCCAAAAGTTATTTTTTTGAGTACGCGTAAAAATCTGGAGCAGTACTATGCCGGCTTGGAAGGCCTGCCGGTGGCTTTTGTGCGCCGCCATCAAGCGGACATGCAACAGCAGCTAATACGGAATTTGGCAGAACAATGGGTCATCAAGGAGTACAAGCTGCACGTCACGCCGCAAGTAGAAATCGGTGAGAATACCAAGATTACCCTGTATTCACAGACCGATTTTTATGATATACAGGCGGGCATGTATCTGGATGTAGGACGCAAAAACGGTGGCCGCAGCCACGATGATGATACGGTCCTGCGGGCATTGGTCGGCAGAAAAATCGGCCCGCATCACGAAGTGTACACCGGTGTAGAATGGATGCCCGGCTCCGTATCGTGGAACATTATGCCAGGATACTTTTATCGCTTTGGCAGGGATACGCGTATCGGCCTGCACCATGAAACCAAAAATGACAGCAATCATTGGTGGATACGCCAGCCG
>DJEN01000047.1 GCA_002431345.1 Megasphaera sp. UBA5897
TTTTGGGATATACAGCAGCATGGGCATACTTTTTATTGGTTTGCCGGAGGGCGCGGCTCTACGAAATCCTCTTTTGTCGGCGTAGATATTCCGCTTCTCTTAATGCAGCATCCCCAGTGCCATGCCGTTGTGCTGCGAAAGGTACGGAATACCATCAAAAACAGCGTGTATCCGCAAATTCAATGGGGCATTGAGCGGCTTGGCGTGTTAGATCGGTACAAATTCATCACATCGCCTCACGAGATTACATACACGCCGACAGGACAGAAGATACTGTTCTTCGGGCTAGATGACCCGGCAAAAGTAAAATCTATCAAGCTGCCCTTTGGTTACGTCGGTATTGTATGGTTTGAGGAATTGGATCAGTTCAGCGGTATGGAAGAAATCCGTAATGTCCTGCAGTCGCTCCTGCGCGGCGGCTCCACATACTGGGTATTTTGCACGTACAACCCGCCCAAAAGCCGGAATAACTGGGTCAATGAGGAAATACTGGCAGACGATGCGGACCGATTTGTTCATCATTCTACGTATCGGCAGGTACCCCGTGACTGGCTGGGCGAGCAATTTATCTTGGAAGCGGAAAAGCTCAAGGCAAAAAGTGAGGTCCTGTACCGCCACGAATATCTTGGCGAAGTCACGGGCACAGGCGGCGCCGTCTTCGATAACGTGGAAGACATGACCATGAACGACGAACTTGTAAGAAATTTTGACAGGTTGTATTACGGCCTGGACTTCGGCTTTGCTGTGGACCCATTGGCGTTCGTGGCGATGTATTATGATGCAAAGCACGAAGACTTGTATATTTTCGATGAAATCTATCAGCAGAAATTGACTAATACCAAGGCGGCGCAGCTCATACTTCGAAAAATCGGGACGCAGCATATCATGGCTGATTCCGCTGAACCAAAATCCATTGCAGAAATGAAGACGGCGGGGCTGTTTATCAGCGGCGCCAAAAAAGGCCCGGACAGTGTGGATTATGGTGTCAAATGGCTGCAGGGCCGTCGGCGTATCTATATTGATAAGCGGCGATGTCCGAATACGTATCGCGAATTTGTCAGCTATGAATACGAACGAAACCGTGCCGGGCAGTACATATCAGCTTATCCGGACAAGGATAATCATGCTATTGATGCCGTACGTTATGGATTGGGGCGGGTAATGCAGCGGCAGAATTTCAGATTTTAGGGGAGGAACGGAGATATGTTTCATGGATTGTGGAATTTATTCAGCACAGCCAACACAGAACTGGATGATATTATTTCATCGGGCGCACGGTCCGCCATGACAGATTTGCAGTTTTTATCAACAGAAACGCAGAATTGGCTGGAATCGCCGAGGCGCAAGCTGCAGATGCGGGGTAACGCATATTATCATTATGACTTTGATCCGCCACGAATCCCTATACGGACAGATGTAGATGGTATGCCTATCTTCCAACCGGAAACGGATGAATTTGTCATCGATAATGTGTATGCCAATATGGTAGATCAAAAGGTGAATTATATACTGGGTAAACCTTTTTCCATGACGACACCGAACGATGCATATGCGGGTATTCTTCAACAGATATTTGACAAATCGTTTTTGCGGATGCTGGGCCGGACAGCAATCGATTCAATCAATGAAGGGCTGGCTTGGGTATTTCCTTATTATGCAAAAGATGGCTCGCTGCGGTTTCAAGAGTATCCGGCTCATGAGATTCTGCCGTTTTGGGCGGATGCGGAGCATACGCGGCTGGACTGCGCTATTCGGTATTATGAGGTTGTCACCTATGAGGGAAAACAGCAGCTGAATGTGGGACACGTAGAACTATATACGTCAGAGGGTATACAGCGTTTTATTTTCCGTAATGGGTCACTGATTCCTAATGTAGAAGGGCCAGGTCCTAACGTGGCGTATGCGACGGTAACAGACAGCCATGGCAATTTAGTCCCAATGCAATGGGAACGAATACCGCTGATTGCCTTTAAGTGCAATGCACACGAAATACCGCTTATCAAGCGCGTGCAGACGCTGCAGGACGCCTTGAACCGAACCCGGTCTAATTGGACGGGGACCATGAATAAGGACATCAACACGTCTATCCTGGCAGTTTATGGCTATGAAGGTGAAGATGTGGCCGATTTGCGCCGTAAAATTCTTCAATACGGAGCTGTATTATTGGCCAATGACGGGCGTGTAGAAGTCTTGAACGTACAGCACGGCGGCGGGGAATATACAGAGTATATTACGCAGCTTCATAAGGCATTAATTGAAAATGCCCGTGGCTTTGACTCTAAAGATGACCGCATGGCCAATAACCCCAATGAAATGAACCTGCGTTCCATGTACAGCGATATCGATTTAGATGCTGATATGATGGAAACACAGTTTCAGGCAGCACTTGACCGGCTGCTTTGGTTTGTTGATAGACATTTGATTAATACGGGACAAGGAAACTTTACCGGCGAAAATGTAACGTTTACGTTTAACCGAAATATGATTGTCAACGACTCGGATGCCATTGACAATGTCAGCAAATCTGAAGGTCTTGTGTCGAAAGAAACGCTGCTGGCTCATCATCCATACGTTACAGATGTGAAGGCAGAACAGGAGCGTTTGGATAAAGAACAGCAAGAAGAAAGAAAACGTTTGGAAAATGATGATTACTCATTATAACTAGGAAAGGGGCATGATTATATGACAAAAGAAGAGTTGCTTGCCTTGGGAGTAAATGAAGAACAAGCAAAAAAAATTGTAGCAGACCAGGAACAAAATTTTGTACCGGCATCAAAGTTTCAGGAAATCCAGAAAGGGAAAAAGGCGCTGGATGCACAGCTTGCGGACCGGGATAAACAGCTGAAAGATTTGCAGGCAAAGGCAGGCGATAATGAAGAGCTCAAAAAACAAATTCAAACGCTTCAAGATGACAACAAAAAAGCGGAAAAGAAATATAAAGCAGAGCTGCATCAGATTGCGTTGAACAATGCCATTGATAAAGCCTTGACATCTGCCCGTGCCCGTAATAACAAAGCAGTTCGGGCTTTGCTGGATATGGACGGTGTAGATCTTGATGAGGATGGCAAACTTATCGGCGTATCTAAACAATTAAAGAAGTTGGCCGAAGATGAAGGTACGAAATTTTTATTTAAAGAAGAGAATACGACAGGCGGTAATACTAAATTGTCCGGTATGGCGCCTATTCGTAAAGATGGCGGCGGCGATGCAGGCGGTTCTTTGGGTGCACAATTCGCAGCAGCATATAATTCGATGGTAAATCCTGTTTCTAACGGAGATAAAGGAGGAAATTAACATGGCTCATATTCGTACTTATACAGCAACGGCGGTACCGGCATTTTTGGCTTCGGCTGAAGGGCTGGTTCGTCAGACCGTACAGGTGCTGCAGGATGGTGTAACAGCGGATGAATACGGCAATAAAATCGTAAAGGCCGGCACTGTTTATCCGACAAATGATGCTTCGGCTAAGGGGGTTTTATTTGAAGATGTAGACGTTACAAACGGTGACCATGAAGGCAGCTTGATTGTAGCCGGCCGAATTTATTCAGATATGCTGCCGACCGCACCGGGAAAAGATGTATCCCTGCCTGGCATTACATTTGTGACAGCGGTGGCAACTACACGATAGGGAAAAGGAGGAATAACAATTATGGATTTATTGGCATTAATTAATCCCAAAGATTTAATTGATTTTTCGCAGCATTTCAGCATTACGCGCCATTATCTGGGGGATAAACTGTTCCCTGACATGAAAACGCAGAACTTAAAGGCCGAATTTTTGCGCCTGACAGATGGGCTGATGCTGCCGACGATGGCATTGGTGCATGGATTTGATACAGAAGCGCATATTGGCCAGCGTCCGACGGCGGAAAAAGTTCAGTTGGAAAAAATGTTTATCAAAGAGAAAATTAATCAGTCTGAACGCGTACAGCTCTTTTTGGATAATGGCGGCGATGAAAACAGCATCGTCCGTTTTGTGTTTGACGATGTAGCCCGCCTTTGTGAATCCGTTAAGACACGAACGGAAGTTATGAAGTGCGACGTTTTGCAGAACGGGAAGATTACGGTCAAAGAAAACGGTTTGACGATGGAAGTTGATTATGGCGTGCCAAGAGCCAACACAGGCACACTTGACTTTACAGCGAATGCTGACGTACTGGGGCAGTTGCAGACATTAGTTGACAAAGCAGCTGACGCAGGCCAGCATATTACACAGGTTGTTACTACGTCAAAGGTAATGACGGCACTGCGCAAAAATACAGGCGTGCAGAAAGCTGTTTTAGGCGTAAATGGCCAAGGTGTATTTCTCAGCAGTGCACAGCTTCAATCGCTGATGCAGGGGCAGTTTGGGTTTACACTGAACGTGTACGATGAACGGTATCGGTACGAAGGCACGAAAGGTGCATTGGTATCGAAACGTTATATTGATGAAAATAAATTCATCGGCATTTCTACGCTGCCGAATGGTACGGCTGGCGTTGGCCTTTGGGGAACCACGCCGGAAGAGCTGGCAGCAGGCCCCTTTACGGAGAAAAACGCATCGCAGTTCATCACAGCGGTACGCTGGGCTGAACCCGACCCGGTAGCAGTTTGGACAAAAGCGGCAGGATTATTTATTCCAGCAGTGCCTAATCCAAGCGGTATTTTCCCGCAGACGGTTACGTTGGCATAGGATGTGACAGGATATGGACAGTGAAGTCTATTGGGCACAGCGGGCAGAGGAACGCGAGAAGTACTGGCACAATAAATGCCAAGAAACGATTGAAAAAGAGCTAGCCAGCTACTACCGGGCTTCGCTGGGCCGTATTCAGACAGAGATTGCTGCGTTGTATGGCCGTTTTGCCGTGGATAACGAGCTAACTATGACCGAAGCACGGAAGCTGTTAAAAGACAGTGAATTCCGGCAATGGCGCATGGAGATACAAGATTACGTCAAGCAAATCGAAGCAACAGGCGATAAAGGCCTGGAGCGGGAACTAAACGTACTGGCTATGCGCAGCCGCATCAGCCGTTTGGATAAGCTGTACAGCGAAACACTGATGGAGCTGGATAAGTTAGGACGTAAGGTTTCTAAAGATATGAAATCATTTCTGACGGACGCCTATAAGGATAACTACTATCACGGCTTGTATGATATTGCAAAAGCTGGAGAGCTGCAAAACGCCGTATCTAAGGTTGATTCTAAGACCCTAAACGATGTGCTGCGGACGCGGTGGAGCGGTAAAAATTATAGCGAACGTATCTGGAAGAATCAGAAACTACTAGCAAAGGCTATCAAGGATGAAATGATGACGGCTGCTCATCGCGGCGAAAGCGTCGAGAAAATATCAACGCGGATTGCAAAGCGCATGGACGTTGGCATTAGTAATGCTCGTCGCCTAGTACGGACAGAACTAAATTACGTTAATAATCAATCTGCCTTTGAAAGTATCAAAGATGCAGGCATGAAGTATTTCCGCTTCATTGCCACGTTGGACCGGCGCACGTCGGCTATTTGCCGCGCCCATGATGGGCATGTATACGCCTTGTCAGAAGCACGGGCAGGAACAAACGTACCGCCGCTTCACCCTAATTGCAGGTCTACTATTGCGGGCAGTCTGTATGGTCCGAACAAGGCGAAGACTGGTACAAGGGCCGCGAGGAACGACGCTGGAAAAACAGTTTACGTTCCGGCAGATATGAAGTATGAGGACTGGGCATCCGTATATGTTGATAAATCGAAGACCTTGTCGGAATGGCAGAAAGACAGGAAAAATGATATAATAAAAGAAAAATTGACAAGAGTTTTAGTAACAGTAGGTATTAAGTTTGAAACCGTTCACTATCCGCCTAAACCGATTGTTAGTGAGAAGCTCACTATTGATGATGCACATGTCAATCAGGAACGACAACATGGGGTTACATTACCTATAGCACAAAATATAATTGATACTGCATTATTTTCGTTGACTGGGTGGAATGGGCGGAATGAAAGGTACTATGCTATGCTTGGAGTCGCTTATGTTTTAGATGGGTGTATACGAACCGCATTTTTAGAAAATGAGTTTGATGATAAAGTCAAGGAGGTGCTGAAAAGATGGAAAGGAATCAAATCCGATGCCCCATAGCAGGGCGGATGATAGACGATGCAGAATGCCTTGATGTCCATATGGTCATTGAAGAAGGGGCTCCACTCTGGTCGGCGCCGCAAGACATAGTCAATAAACCAAATTTTAGAAAAGAATGCTTATTGTGCCGACACCATCATGGCTAAGCAGATGTAAAAAAGGTGGTATGATGAAGCAGATTGTAGCGGATGGTATAAAACAAGGTAAAAAGTATCATGTTATATGTGAAGAAAACGAATCAGGTAATATAGTAATTACCTTTAATGGGCAATCAGATGAAGATTTGCAGGCTCAGTTGTATATGAGTATTTTTGAAAGCGTAGCTCCCGAGCCGGTAAGAGAGTATACAAGCGAATCTATGGAAGGTTACGAAAACGCTCTTAGTACTATTTTTTTTGATGAATTACTGGGCATACAAGTTGAAGGAATGGAAGATAATGCACCTGAAGCGGCGAGGTTTTAAAAAATTATGAAAGTGATGTGTCCGGTCATCCATAAAGAAATTGAAGATTATGACTGCATGGAATACGCAACCATTGCAGAAAGAATTTTAAAGCCTAATGCAGGACATATTGAGTTTACTAAAAATAAAAATTTTCGTGAACGGTGCAAGGAATGTCCATATCATCCTAATTAATATGTTTTTAGTGAGGAGTGAGGTAGAACAGATTCTTTTGTCCTGGGGCGGTTAAGCCTAGCGGCAAGTATTATGAATCTAACTTTAATGATTTTCGTGATAAGTATGTTTCCATTCATATGTCTGGAGATCGGCGAACTACGCCGTATCATGAAATTGGGCATATGGTAGAATTTTTTAATCCGAATGCTCTACGAATTTCAAAAGAATTTATAAAAGCTCGCACCAAGGGAGAAAAAGCAGTTCTGTTGCGGGATTTGTTTCCAACTAGTGGATACGGTTTTCAAGAAGTAACAAAACCAGATGATTTTATTTCACCATATATCGGCAAAGAATATGATGGTGCCACTGAGGTATTAAGTATGGGTTTGGAGCAGATTTTTGAGCCAACAGATATGCTGAAAAGAGTTGAGCGGGTCGATGGACATTACAAACGGAAATATGCTACAATCAAAGAAGATGAAGAGTACTTGTATTTGATTGTGGGATTAATTTTAAAAGCATAGGAGGCGGCTTTGATGAAGGCAAGTTATTCAGCAGACGAACAAACTATTGCCGCTGCCATGGAGCGGCTTCGTGAAGCGGAGAATGAATATAAAAAGGTATTTGGTGGCAACTCTTTAGACAGAGTTATACTTCATGATCCCACTTGGTTAAATGCAGATAATTTTGATAAAGCCACGAACTTATTAAAAAGGGCTATACGTCAAAACAAGCCTTTTAAACCGATTCCGGAAGAAATGTATAATCGGCTGGTGTTTTGACTTTTAGGTGGAAGATGAGGTGGTTTCTGATGGCTAAAAAAAAGATGAAGTTCTATATATCCAAGATGATAAGCTCCATATTTCAGAATCTGTTATGAGTATGACATTGGACGAGATAGATAAGGCAATTCAAGAACTTGAAGAGCAACATATGGCAGATAAAAATATTGCATAAATAGAATATTGCAGGTTTTTAAGTACTCACAATTGTGGGTGCTTTTTTTAGAAAGGGAGAACATAATGACCAATTTTAAATTGATTTATCAGATTCTTTCCATTCTGGATAAGTATCTGGATTATGAAGAACCAGACTGGTCAAAGCTGTCAGCAAAAAATTTTCATGCTACAGAAAAGCGATTTGTTTACATTATGATTATGCTCTATCAGGCTGGATATATCGATGGCATTGAGCCGATTCCCTTGAGTGGAGACGCATGGGATATTAAGCTTTTAAGTCCAACCATTACGCTAAAAGGAATGGAATATTTGGAAAACAATGACATGATGCATAAAGCCTATCGCATATTGAAAGGGATGAAAGATATTACAACAGGTATGCATTAAGGGCTGAGGTATTGGCACTCGCGGTATAGTGGGTGCTTTTTTCATGTTTGAAAGGAGGCCGAAATGAAATATATGACAGCAGACGAAGCTGTTGCCAAACTCATCGAGACGGCAGAGACGCTGCGTAGCTCGTTAGACAATGAAACGGCAGCAGAAATATATGCCCGTCATATTGTTGGGTACGTGCTGGATTATTGCCACCGAGAAGACTTCCCGGAAGCCCTTATTCTGACCGGGGCGACATTAATCGGCTCTTGGCTGGATGATGCGGCAAACGGCGGGCGCAGCGCTCTAAAGAGCATCAAGCAGGACGATACAGAATTCCAGTTTGCCGTGTCTGATATGGCAAGCATTGGCAGCACAATGGATGCCGATTTGGAAGCCTTACGGCCCAAATTGAATTTATATCGGAGAGTGAGGTGGCCGACATGCCCATGCTATACGGACAATGCCAAACAGCCCTAAGACGGTATATGTATTGCGACCGTGTAACCATATCACGTCAGATTCACGTATTGGATGACGAAGGTGCAGACAACTTTGCAATGACAGACATATATACCGATGTGCCTTGCAAACTGAGCCAGTACGGCAAAGAAATGCAAAGCGAGAAGCGCGACCGAGAGTATTGGCTGCGGACGGATTTACGTATCTGCCTGGAGCCGTCGTATGATATCCAGCCTGATGATGTACTAACCATCACGCATGAAGGTCAGACGTTTGTGTTGTATGCGGCCCAGGCGTTTAAGTATCCGACGCATCAAGAAATCAGCGTGCGAAGGGACAGTGAAGCGTAATGGGGGTTCAATTTGGCGGCTTTGATAAATTCGGTGAGCATTTGGACCGCATTGTAAAAGAAGGGGCTGCCCAAAGGAATATGTTTGTTGCCCAGGAAGCCGAAGTTATCATAGGGCATGCAAAAGACAATACGCCGACACATACAGGTGCGTTAAAAAATGGCTGGCACCGCTCGCGTGCAGTACAGGGAGTCGTGACGGTATACAACAACACCGAGTATGCAGCCCATGTGGAGTACGGCCACAGGCAGACACCGGGGCGGTATGTACCAGCCATTGGCAAACGGCTGAAAAAATCCTTTGTGCCGGGCAAAAAAATGCTGCACAAAGCGATGCTGCAGGCTGGCAAGACGTTTCGAGAGGATGCGGAACAAATCATGGAGAATATATTTGGCAATGATTAGCTTACGAAGTATCAAAAAAGCCTTTACGGCGCTATTAAAACAAAAATACCCGAAATATGCGGTGCATTTCGACCATGTAGAAAAACGAGATGCGCCGTATTTTTATATCGAAATGCAGCCGCTGATTCATACTGTTGACCGCATATACAGCGAACGAACAATACAGGTTGATATCACGTTTGTACCTGATGAAGACCGGTATGGCCGCGTTGATCGGGCTGTATTGTACGACATTGCGGATGCACTGGATGCGCTGATACGGCCCGTATTTTATGTTGAAGACCGGGCTATTACAATTTTGGATGCAGAGATGACTATTGTTGATGACATCCTGCATTATATTTTTAATCTCGATTTTCAGGACAATTTTGATGCTGTCGGCGTTCAGTATGAACTGGCTCAGCATATGGAATTGGAAATTAATGGGCAAAATAAAACAGAGGAGGAATAACTGATGGCAAATGAACAGGAAGTGTTTGGAATGCCGCAGATTTTCATCAACTTCAAAACGAAAGGCACGACGGCTATCAAACGCAGTGCCCGCGGTATTGTAGCGATGATTCTGCACAATGAATCGAAAGATGAAATTCATCATTACACTATTGAGGACGTTTCCGATATTCCGGATACAGGATTGACAGACGAAAACATTGACCTTATCAAGAAATGTCTACTGGGCACGCCGCTGCGCATTTTGGTTTATACGCTGCCTGCTTCTACGGTAGAAAGCACTACGAAGACGCAGGCAAACGTTTTAAAAATACTGGCTAATATCAAATGGAGCTGGCTCTGTGCGCCTACAGCGACTACGCAGGAACAGAATGACTTGGCGTCATGGATTAAGACGCAGCGAAGCAATAAACGCAAGACATTCAAAGCGGTATTGTCAGAGCAGGCTGCGGATAATGAAGGCATTGTTAATTTCTGTACGAATGATATCAAAGTGCAGACGGATACAGACATTTCTGGTAACCCGGTCTACACCACGTACACGGCATTGCAGTATACGGCTCGTATTGCTGGTATTTTGGCAGGCCTTGCGTTGGACCGCAGTGCTACATATTTCAAGTTGACGGAAGTTGAAAGTGTTGAAGTTTATGAAGACATTGATGCACTCATTGACAAAGGGGAACTGCTGCTTATTGATGAACAAGACGGCGACGGTGTAAAGATTGCCCGCGCCTGCAACTCGCTGACAACCTTTACAACAGACAAAGGCGAAGAATTCCGTAAAATTAAGATTGTCGAAGGAATTGACATGATTACAGATGACCTTCGGGATACCTTCAAAAAATACTACGTTGGCAAAGTTATCAATGATTATGACCATAAGATGCTGTTTATTACGGCTGTGCTGGTGTATTTCTCGGAAATTAAGGGGAATGTACTCGATAAGGATGCCGATAATACCGTAGATATCAATGAAGAATACCAGCGTAATTATGCCAAGCTGCATGGTGATGACCCGGCAAGCATGTCCGTTATGCAAATTCGTCAGTATAACACGGGCGATACCATGGCGCTCACCGGGAATATTCGTTTGGTAGATGCAATGGAAAACTTAACAATTGACTTTACGCTATAAGGAGGATGTTATAGATGGCCAGAAGCGAATATGATGTAAAATACCGCGGGAACCGTCGTTGGAATGGCTCGCATGGGAAGTTGTGGTGGGAAGGTGAACTTATTTTTGAAATTGAATCGTTTAGCATTGACGTAGATCCCAATCGCGAAGATGTACTGATTGGAAACAGTGTAGATAGTAAAATTACGTCGCTTAAAGGTACAGGAACGATGAAAATCAAAAGCGTCATCAATCGGAACTTGAATAAATACCTTGAAGACTGGAAAGCAGGTCATGACCCGCGCACGACGTTAGTCGGGCTTGTTGAGGACCCGGATATGATTGATGCTCAAAAGGAACGAGTTACCGTAGATAACGTATGGTTTAACAAGTTGAGCTTAATGAATTTTGAAAAAGGAAAGGTCGTCGAAAAGGAATACCCATTTGGCTTTACGCCGGAAGACGCAACTTTCACCGAAACCGTAGAATA
>DJEN01000012.1 GCA_002431345.1 Megasphaera sp. UBA5897
CCATCCTTACAGAAAACACTTGAATTTTTCCAGGGGGTTCGATAAAATGCTTTTAACAGGTAAAACTGCGATTGTTACCGGCGGTTCCCGCGGTATTGGCCGTGCCATTGCGCTGTGCCTTGCTGCAGAAGGCGCAAATGTCGCTGTGATTTATGCCGGCAATACGGCAGCGGCGGAAGAAACGCTGCAGGCGATTACGGATAAAGGCGGCAAAGCGATTTCGATTCAATGCGATGTTGCTAATGAAGATACCGTAACAGCCATGGTAAAACAAGTAAAAGAACAGTTTGGCAGTATTGATATTTTAGTCAATAATGCAGGGATTACCCGCGACGGATTGCTGATGCGCATGAAAACGGCTGATTGGCAGGCTGTGTTGGATACCAACCTGACAGGAACTTTTTTCTGCACCAAAGCGGTTACCAAATGGATGATGAAGCAGCGCAGCGGCGCAATTGTTAATTTGACATCTGTTGTTGGTCTTACGGGCAATGCCGGTCAGGCAAATTATGCAGCTGCCAAATCAGGCATTATTGGATTTACCAAATCGGTGGCTAAAGAATTGGCATCCCGCGGTATTCGTGCCAACGCGGTGGCACCGGGATGCATTGATACAGATATGACAGCGGTCCTCAGTGATGCCGTCAAAGAAGAAATGCTGAAAACAATTCCGCTGGGCCGTGTCGCACAGCCGGAAGAAGTCGCAAAAGCTGTACTTTTCCTCGTGTCTGATTGTGCCAGCTATATTACCGGCCAAGTCCTCAACGTAGACGGCGGCATGGTAATGTAAATAGAAAGATACTCCATTGAAAGGGGGTGAATGGAACATGAGCGATAACGCTACATTTGAAAAAGTAAAGAGCATTGTTGTTGAACAGTTGGGTGTTGACGAAAAAGAAGTCAAAATGGATGCCGCTTATATTGATGATTTAGGCGCTGATTCCTTGGACATTGTTGAACTGATCATGGCTTTCGAAGAAGAATTCAATATCGAAATCCCTGACGATGTTGCTGAAAAAATCAAAACTGTTAAAGATACAGTTGATTACATCGAAAAGGAAAAAAAAGCGTAAGTATGCAATAAGAGCCGGAAGGGGAGGCCGTGCGGCATCCCCTGAAGGTGTCTTGAATGGAGGAAAACAGAGTGAAGCTGCCAGAATTGAAAATAGGTAAGCTCGTAGCAAAGGTGCCAATCGTCCAGGGCGGCATGGCCATCAGATTGTCCACAGCCCGGTTGGCCGCAGCAGTAGCCAATGAAGGCGGTATTGGCCTTATTGCGGCCTCTGGCATGCCCTTTGAAGAATTGAGATATGAAATCCGTTTGGCTAGAAAATTGGCGCCAACTGGAATAATAGGCATAAATGTAATGGTTGCAGCCCGCGAATTTAAGGGGATTGTAACTACTGCAATTGAAGAAGGAATCGATCTAGTCGTAGCAGGTGCAGGCTTTTCCCGAGACATGTTTTCTTGGGGAAAAGAAAGCGGTACGCCTATTGTGCCGATTGTATCTTCTGCTAAGCTAGCTAAAATATCCCAAACCCTGGGTGCTGCTGCCGTCGTAGTAGAAGGGGCAGAAGCAGGCGGGCATCTGGGAACCAATCGTTCAAGCCGGCTGATTGTGCCGGAAGTACGAAAGGCTGTTACTATTCCCGTCATTGGTGCCGGAGGGATACTGCATGGTGAAGACATTGCAGAAATGCTTCGTCTGGGTGCCGACGGCGTACAAATGGGAAGCCGTTTTGCTGCCAGTGTTGAATCAAACGGTGCTGACGAGCTCAAAAAAGTATATTTGAGAGCCAACAATCCGGAAGATTTCATTTTGGTTCACAGTCCGGTAGGACTGCCGGGCCAGGCAATCCGCACGCCTTTTTCCGAACGTATTTTGCTGGGAAAAGCACCGGCTCCGGAACATTGTGACCACTGTCTGAAAAAATGCAGTCATAAGTACTGCATTATCCGGGCATTAACACGGGCACAGCAAGGCGATGTAGAAACAGGCTTAGTGTTCTCCGGCAGGAGAATGCAGGAAATTCATGATATTCTGCCGGTAAAAGACATATTTGCATATCTTAAACGTGAAATGGATGTAATCCCTGATTGATTCGTTCACGGATGATTTTTGATAATGAGGTGAAAACTTTGGAAAAACGTGTAGTGATTACAGGCGTAGGTGTCATTTCTCCTGTAGGTATCGGCAAAGAGGAATTTTGGAATGCCTTGCTCAGCGGTAAGAACGGAATCGGCCCTATCACCCACTTTGACGCGACTGAGTATGCAGCGCGTATTGCCGGCGAAGTTAAGGATTTTAATCCGGCTGATTACGGCATTGATAAAAAGGAAGCCCGCCACATGGATCCGTCTACGCAGTATGCTGTAGCAGCGGCTAAATTGGCATTGGATGATTCTAAAATGAATTTAGATGATGAAGACCGCGACCGTATTGGTACGATAGTAGGTACAGGTATTGGTGGTATGGAAACCCTTCACAATTTGTACAAAGGATTGTTTTCTAAAGGACCGTCCCGCGTCAATCCCTTCGTCGTTCCTAAAATGATTGCCAACATGGCTTCCGGCCAGGTTTCTATTTTCTTTGGCTTAAAAGGCCATTGTGCCAGTGTAGTTACAGCTTGTGCAACCGGTACGAACTCTATCGGCGATGCGTACCGCATGATTCAGCGCGGCGAATTGGACGCAGCCGTTGCCGGCGGAACAGAAGCAGCTGTATCTCCCGGTGCTGTCGCAGGCTTTTCAGCTATGAAGGCATTGAGCACCAACAATGACGATCCGGCTCATGCATCCCGTCCTTTTGATAAAGACCGCAATGGTTTCGTCATGGGCGAAGGTGCCGGTATAGTCGTTTTGGAAGAACTGGAACATGCTAAAAAACGCGGCGCGCATATTTACTGCGAAATTGGCGGATATGGCAGCAATGCAGATGCATACCATATTACAGCTCCGGCTCCGGAAGGCATCCAGCAGGCAAAATGTATGCAGCTGGCGATTGCCGATGCAGGTCTTACACCGGATGATGTAGATTATGTCAATGCTCACGGCACGTCTACTCATTTAAATGATTTGAATGAATCGAAAGCCGTAGCCCGTGTATTTGGCGATCATGCCAAAGATGTGCTCATTAGCTCAACCAAATCCATGACCGGTCATCTTCTCGGTGCAGCAGGTGCTGTCGAAGCCATTGCTTGTGCGATGACGATTGAAACAGGCAACGTACATCCGACGATTAACTTAGAAGAACCGGAAGATGAACTGAAAGAATTGGGACTAAATTATGTACCGGGAAAAGCAGTCCATGCTGATGTCCGTGTAGCTATTTCCAACTCCTTTGGCTTTGGCGGACACAATGCAACGCTGCTTTTTAAAAAATACGCTGAATAATTACATACCATACTAGAAAAGACTGTGTGAATGAAGACGGATAGAAAAGAACAGTTAGAAAAATTCATTGACGTATTAGGACTTTCATCGTTTCATAATTTGCTTATTTTGGATCAGGCGTTGACACATTCATCATATGCAAATGAAAATAAAGCGAATCATGGCTATTATAACGAACGCCTTGAATTTTTGGGAGACGCTATTCTGGACTTGGTCGTAGGGGAATATCTTTTTTTGCAGTATCCTCATATGCCCGAAGGTGAATTGTCAAAAGCCCGTGCCAGTGTAGTCAGCGAAACCCCATTAGCTTCTGTCTGTGCCAAGTTCCATATGGGAGACTATATTCTCTTAGGGAAGGGAGAATTAGCTTCCGGCGGACGGACACGGCCCAGTATTTTGGCAGATGCCTTTGAAGCCGTTGTAGGAGCTATATATATTGATTCCTCCTATGAAGAAGCGCGCAAGTTTATTCTTCATCAGCTGAAAGGGTATTTATCTTTGGTTGCGACCGGTGAGTACGGCAAGGATTATAAAACCCTGTTTCAGGAATTTGTACAGCGCGACGGTGAGCAGAAGATTGAATATGTGTTATGCCGGGAAGAAGGGCCTGACCATAATAAGACATTTTATATGGAAGTCATCGTCAATGGCAAAGTCCTTGGGGAAGGCGCAGGCAAATCTAAGAAAGATGCAGAACAACATGCTGCTCATGAAGCATTACTGCGATTACATGCATTATAAAGAAGATGTGGCTGAGCCACATCTTCTTTTTTTATAGGAGAGATTATGAAAACTTCAATTATTCCTATTTTTATTCCGCATATAGGGTGTCCGTACCGATGTATATTTTGCAATCAGTGGAAAATTACCGGGCATCAGGGAGTACCGACTGGCGATATGGTTGCTAAAGCAATCGATGCGTATACTTCGTCAGCCAAAGAGACGCGACACTGGGAAGTTGCTTTTTACGGCGGCAGTTTCACGGCTGTTGCGGTATCTTTGCAGGAAGAATTGCTGCAGTCGGCCTATAATGCGCTGAAAAACGGCAAAATAGCGGCGATTCGTTGTTCGACCCGTCCTGATTGTATCACGCCGTCTATTTTAGATCGGTTGACTGCTTACGGCATGACGATCGTAGAATTAGGTGTGCAGTCGATGGATGATAAGGTGCTGCAAACAGCCAAGCGCGGCCATACGGCGGCAGATGTGGTCCGGGCAACAGCATTGCTGCGCGCCAGAAAGTTTGTCGTTGGGCACCAGCTCATGCCGGGACTGCCCGGAGAAGATGCAGCGAGCCTGCAAAAAACGACAGCGGCGATTTGCCGATTAAAACCGGATATAGCTAGAATCTATCCCGTTGCGGTCATTGACAAAACAGAACTTGCCGATATGTACCGTAAAGGCACATACACGCCGCTTTCTATTTCTGAAGGGGTACAACGGGGCGCGTATATGAAACAGGCATTTGTCAAAGCAGGGATACACGTTATACGGACAGGACTACAGGCAACGCGTGAGCTGGATGACGCGGTACAAGTACTGGGAGGAGCCTATACACCGGCTATGGGAGAACTCATCGATACGAAGCGGTATCAAAAACAGTTATTTGCTTTGCTGGATACGATACAGACGGCATCTGTACAAATTTTCTATCATAGAAAAGATACGTCCCGTGTCAGAGGCTATCATAATGTGACCGTAAAGAGAGCTTATTTACGTTATTCCTTTGCAATTGCATGGCATGAAGATAATACATTGCAGACGGGCATGTTATCTGTGACAGCAGGGCGAAAGACGTATTACATATCTATAAATACAGGTATCGTCCAGTCTGTATAAGGGGGAATACATTGTGAAATGGATAGGAATGATTGCCGATCATGAAGTGGGTGCAGGAAATACGTTAAAACATATTCTTGATAAATTACGTGCGCCTATAGAGATAGAAATGATTTGTACTGATGGTGAAACAGCTTTGGCCAATATAATGATGTATAAACCGGATATTATTTTTTTAAATAGTGAATTACCGAAAATTTCAGGGATAGAAATTGCAAACGCCTTGGGACAAGTGAAAACATATCGGCCATTGATTGTTTTTACATCTAAAACGAAACAATATGCGGCAGAAGCTTTTGCTGTATTTGCCGTGGACTATATATTAAAACCGTTAGATGAAAAAAAAATACAGCATGCCATAAAACGATGTCAATGGATGATTCAGGCAAAAGAAGGCATGGATAATATATCAATGCATGAAATATTTAGCCCTCCGATTCGAAGATTAGCCGTAGATAAAGGGGATACGATGGAAGTTATCGATTGTTTAAATATTCAATATATTTATGGACAAAATCGCTATGTGCATATTTCGATGAAAAATGGCGATCAACATGAAGTATGCATGAGTCTTCGCAATATCATGAAACAACTGCCGCATGATACGTTCTTTCGTTGCCATCGCAACTATATTGTCAATGTGGCAGAAATACAGCAAATTAAGCTGTGGTTTAAACGCGGCTATTTATTAGTCCTCAAAGGCAGCAATTCTATCGAAATTCCTGTGGGAAGAGCTTATATCAATACCCTTAAGGAATATATAAATATGTAATCTAATAGATAAAAAGAATACATGGCTTTTTATAACTATATATTTCTGTTTATGAATGAAAAATGACGGATAATGAATGGATAGCTTTATGACATGCCAATGTGGAGTTACTATATACGTACTTCATAAAGGAGAGTGCATAGGGTATGATAAATGTATTACACGAAGCAGAAATGAAAACGGTAGAAATGTTAGTTGACCATATTTTGGATGAAAAAAATTTAGAAGAACGACAAAAGACGTTGTTGCGGTTGACTGATGTGATGGAAAAATATTTTGGCAGCTTATTTGAAAAAAAGTCTTTTGACGATGCGCGTCGACTGATTACATCAAATGGCAAATGGTTGCATTTTTTAAACAGAGCATTAAATGAATTGGACCGTAATGTCGTCAAACGAGCTGTTATGGATTTAGGATTTGAAGCTGGCTTCTTTGGTTTGAATACGCGTGATGCAGCGAAAAAGAAATATGGCTGCAACATTCCTTGGGCTATTTTGTTTGACCCGACGAGTGCCTGCAACTTACACTGCATTGGCTGTTGGGCCGCTGAATATGGTCATACCATGAATTTGAGCTATGACATCATGAATAAGATTGTTACAGAAGGCAAAGAACTGGGGGTTCATTTTTATTTGCTCACTGGTGGCGAACCGTTAGTTCGTAAAGCCGATGTTCTCCGCCTTTGTGAAGAACATCGCGACTGCGAATTCCATGCTTTCACAAATGGTACACTTGTTGATGAACAGTTCTGTAAAGACATGCAGCGTGTCGGCAACTTGAGCCTGTCCCTCAGCTTGGAAGGCTTTGAAGAAGTCAACGATAGCCGCCGCGGCAAAGGGGACTTCCAAAAAGTTATGCATGCCATGGATTTGTTGCGTGAACACGGCTTGGTATTTGGCACATCCATTTGCTATACCAGCAAAAACATTGACACCGTTACATCCGATAAATTCTTGGATATGATTATCAGCAAAGGCGCATGGTACACATGGTACTTCCATTACATGCCAGT
The DNA here is from genome assembly GCA_002431345.1 of Megasphaera sp. UBA5897. Classification (GTDB taxonomy): domain Bacteria; phylum Bacillota; class Negativicutes; order Veillonellales; family Megasphaeraceae; genus Megasphaera. The sequence goes on from DJEN01000012.1 coordinate 7,017, forward strand.
CGGCAACGATGCATCTGTTGATTTACTGCCGACAAAAGAACAGCGTGAATACATGATTCGCCGTGTTCGTGAAATTCGTTCTGAAGAAGGCGGCAAACCTATTTTTGCTATGGACTTCCAGAACGATGGTCAGTTTGTTGGCGGTTGCGTAGCCGGTGGCCGTAACTACTGCCATATCAATCCGAATGGCGATGTTGAACCGTGTGTATTCATTCATTACTCCAGTGCCAACATCAAAGAAAAGAGTTTGCTTGAATGCTTGCAGCAGCCGTTGTTCAAAGAATATGGCCGTCAGCAGCCGTTCAATAAAAACCAGCTCCAGCCTTGCCCGATGTTGGAAAACCCGCAGTACTTGGTAGAAATGGTTCATAAGAGCGGTGCCCATTCGACGGATATGCAGTCACCGGAATCAGTAGAACACCTTTGCGGTAAATGCATTGAATATGCAAAACAGTGGGCTCCGACAGCGAAGAGTGAATGGCAGCGTTTGGAAAAAGAAGAAGAAGCTAAAAATAATAAATAGTCATGATTGTCTTTCTAAATAAGACATCTAAAGTAATAACATTTCTCTTGCAGTTTTTTGTGGTAAGAGTAAACTAAAGATATCATGAAAGGAGAGAAAAAAGAATGCATATTTTAGATACCTTTTTCGTGCATTATTTAAGCCAGTTTGACAAGTATTGTTTTACTGTCGTATTGCATGATAAAACTTATACGATTGGGGAAGGAACGCCGGCTTTTACCATTACAGTGCATAAAGATATTCCTAAAAAGGAATTAATGCGTTCTACGTCCTTGGCATTAGGCGAAGCCTATATGCGTAAAGATATTACCATTGAAGGTGATTTATTTACAGCATTACAGTGCTTTTTATCCCAGCAGAACAACTTCTCGACAGACCGCTCTGCGTTAAAACGGTTGCTGTTTCCATCGGAATCCAAAAAAGCCCAGAAAGAACAAGTTTCATCCCATTATGACTTGGGCAATGACTTCTATTCCTTGTGGCTCGACCCGACGATGAGTTATTCCTGTGCATACTTTAAAAACGATACAGATACGCTAGAAGAAGCACAGCATAATAAAGTTCACTATATCCTAGAAAAACTTCATTTACAAAAAGGCATGTCCTTGTTGGATATCGGCTGCGGCTGGGGATATTTGCTGATTGAAGCAGCACAGAAATATGATATTACCGGCTATGGCTGCACACTAAGCAAGGAACAATGGAAAAAAGGCCAAGAACGGATTGAAAAATTGGGATTGCAAGATAAAGTCCATATCGACTTGATCGATTACCGTGATTTGTTGGATAAACACATGCAGTTTGACCGTATCGTCAGTGTCGGCATGCTGGAACATGTCGGCCGTTCCAACTATCCGCTGTACATGGAAGATGCAAACCGCTTATTAAAAGACGGCGGTATGTTCCTTCTTCATTACATTAGCGGTCACGATGAAAAAATCGATAATCCGTGGATGCGTAAATATATTTTCCCAGGCGGAACGTTGCCGTCACTGCGTGAAATCATCAGCTTAGCTTATGACGATGATTTCCAAGTAATTGATGTAGAAAGCCTGCGCCGTCATTATTATAAGACGCTCATGTGCTGGTATCATAATTTTGAACAAGTACGCGATCAAGTTTTAGCCATGAAAGGCGAAGAATTTGTCCGTATGTGGGAATTGTATTTGTTAGGTTGTGCCGTATCTTTCTTTATTGGCAATATTGATATTCATCAAGTATTGATGACGAAAGGCACAAAAAATGATCTACCAATGACACGTTGGTATTAATATAGATATTCATATAGATTCAACTCTTCATACGAATACATACGTACGCGTATGAAGAGTTTTTTTTATATTTTGAGTATAGAAAATCCCGCTGTATATGTATATGCTATCTATTAGTTACTATGTATGCTGTTTAGGAATTTGTTATATCGCAATGGGTATGGTATGCTAATAACAACGTAAGGCAATATGGATGGAATCCGTACGGGATCTATACCTAAGACGTTGCCGTGCGTGAATTTATTTCATTTTATAGCATATCGCTTGGATCGAAAGACCGGGACGAATTCTTGTAAACGTACATGTTGCGCATTCCCCCGTGGAGTGCGCTTTTTTTAGGAGTTAGTGTATGCGTATAGGTATTATCGGCGCCGGCAGAGTCGGCGCTTCTTTTATTTTGGCATTACCGCAGCATGTCGTGGGGATTACTGGGTCTACGGCAAAAAGAACAAGAGAACAGGCGGCGCGTTACGGCGTACAGCCCTATGAACAGGGAGAACAACTTCTCGTAGATTGTGAGGTCGTATTGCTCCTTGTCCGGGATGATGCGTTACAGCCTGTCAGTCAATCTTTAGCCGACAAGCTGGCCCATCAGAGAGACGTCGTTTTTTCGGCACACACTGTGCTTCATGGAAGTGGTGCAGCCGATGTATCGGTATTGCAGCCCTTGGCTGATTTGGGAATGCATACGGGCAGTTTACATCCGCTGCAAAGCTTTCCGGCGCCGTCAGCTGCGGCGTTACAGCATATTTATATGGCTGTCGACGGTGATGACACGGCTATTTCACAGGCAAAACAAATTGCCTCCATGCTGCACAGCCAGCCCTTTTATGTACCGGCCAATGAACGCGCGTTATACCACGGAGCAGCTTGTTTTTGTTCCAACTATGTCGTGACGGCTGTCGCCGCGGCACAGGCATTGATGAGCCGCTGGACGGATACGCCGGAAGATGCCGGAGAAGCACTGCGTCCGTTGTTTATGGGAACTGCAGCGAATATACAGTCCCAATCGCTGGCAGGCAAAGCCTTGACCGGCCCTATTTCCCGCGGTGATATAGGTACCGTGCAAAAGCATATAGCCTGTATGCCCCAGCCCTTTCAGAACGCGTATAAAGTATTTGGCGTTTTGGCTGCGGATATAGCACTGGCTAATCAGACGATTACCAAGAAACAGCA
>DJEN01000044.1 GCA_002431345.1 Megasphaera sp. UBA5897
GAAATCAAAGATTTCGGCTCTCTTCTTATCTTCGTCCATTCTTTTTTTGCGGCTCGAAAAAGAATTGCCATATACAAGGGTGTCCGGGAATCGTCCCGGCATTCTGTCCTAACAGAAAGAAAAAAATAGACTCTATAATACATGTTGGGGTCTTGTGGACATCTGTATTCACAAGACCTGGCATATACGTAACAAAACGGTATAGTCGCTGCTATCGACTATACCGTTTGATTTAGCGTGCAGTATACCTTTGCGTACTGCTGCTTCTTTATAAAATTTTTTGTATTATGCTTTTTTAGCCAAAATAGCTGCAGCACGCTCTACAATCAAGGCAGCTAATTCATCTTTTCCCATTTTTTCCAATTTTTCAACGGAACCGTCGGGAAAGAGGAACGTTGCTATATTAGTCGTACCTTTAAATCCTGCGCCTTCTGCACTGACATCATTGGCTACGAGCATGTCCAGATTTTTCTTTTTCAGCTTAGCCGCGCCGTATTCCAGGACGTGTGTCGTTTCTGCAGCAAAGCCGACCAAGACTTGATGCCGTTTGCGTTGGCCTAAACCAAACAAAATATCCGGATTTTTTGTCATGGGCAGCGTCAGCGTTTCGTCTGATTTTTTGATTTTGTTTTCTGCCGGATGGGCTGAACGGTAATCGGCAACAGCTGCCGCTTTGATTACCAAATCGCAGGTATCGTAATACGAATCTACGACTTCCTTCATATCCCGCGTGCTGCCGACGTCTATGCGCCGTGCCAAGCCTACAGGCGTTTTGAGGTGGTCTGTCGTACCGGCAACGAGCGTAACTTCTGCACCAGCAAAGGCAGCTGCCCTGGCAATGGCAAAGCCCATGCGGCCGCTGGAGTGATTGCCGATAAAACGAACCGGATCGATCGGTTCTCTCGTGCCGCCGGCCGTGACGATTACTTTTTTCCCCTGGAGCAAATTCGTGCGGCATGCAATCCATTCGATATGGTCTACAATATCGGCAGGTTCAGGAAGCCGTCCTACGCCGGTAGTACCGCAGGCCAAATGGCCGCTTGCCGGCGCGATGAATTTATATCCGTACTGTTCCAGCTTGTGAATGTTGTCCTGTACAATCGGATTCAGATACATGTTGGTATTCATTGCCGGAGCAATCAGTACAGGCGCTTTGGTTGCCATGACCGTAGTAGACAGCATGTCGTCGGCAATGCCGCCGGCAATTTTGCCGATGATATTGGCAGTCGCCGGGGCAATCACAAAAACATCTGCCCATTGTGCCAAGGCAATGTGTTCTACATTAAACTCCGGAATATCGCCAAACATAGAAACCGCTACGGGATTGCCGGAGATTTCCCGCATAGTCAGCGGTGTAATAAATTCCGTTGCGTGCTGCGTCATAATGCATTTGACACAGGCACCGCGTTTGCGAAGCTGACTGGCGATTTCTGCCGCTTTAAAGGCCGCAATGCCGCCGGTAACAGCCAGAACAACATTCTTATTTTCTAATAGCATGATAGCCTCCGTCGTTTATTTGATGCCAGCCTGCGGGGCTTCATACGTAATTTTGCCCTGATCGATTTCTTCCATGGCAATCGATACTACTTTTGTCGTATCGACATCTACCAAGGGTTCATCCCCGTCTGTCAATTCACGGGCCCGTTTAGCTGCCAGCGTAACTAATGTATATTTGCTGTCTACTTTTGTCATTAACGATTCCAATGTCGGTTTAATTAACATAAAACATCTCTCCTTTTAGGACTGCAATTATTTATAATTTTCTTTCAATGCGGCAATACGGTGCGCAAGGCGGGCTGCCTTGTCTTCTTCTGCCTGCAGTACGGCAGAAGCTTCTTCTACAGCCGTATCTAGCTGGTCATTGACAATCAGGTAATCATACTTCGGTATCCATTCCAGTTCAGCGCTGGCTTTTGCCAGCCGACCGGCAATGACTTCTTCACTATCGGTATGACGGCCGCGGAGCCGGGATTCCAGCACCGCTTTACTGGGGGGCACAATATAGATAAGGACACACTGCGGATATTTTTCTTTGACCTGCATCGCGCCTTGGATATCTATTTCCAGCATAATGTGGTTCCCTTCCTGGAGCATGTTGTAGACATACTCTTTGGGAGTCCCATAGTAATGGTCGTATACTTTGGCATGTTCCAAAAAAGCATCCTGCTTCAGCAGCTCTTCAAAATGGCTGTTGTCGGTAAAATAATAATTTACGCCGTCGACTTCACCCGGCCGAGGATTTCGTGTCGTCATAGAAATGGAATAATGAATTTTGGGGAAGCGTTTGCGAAGCGCATCACATATCGTGCCCTTCCCTGCTCCGGACGGCCCGGATACCACAATCAATAAGCCAGAATCGATCATGCAAAAACATCCTCTCTTCTACAGTTCTTCTTGTTCAGCAGCATCAGCAGACGCATCAACCTGCAAAATGCGATGTGAAATAGTTTCTGCTTGCAATGCAGATAAAATAATTTGTCCATTGTCCATCATCAGCACAGAGCGGGTCTTACGGCCAAATGTCGCATCAATTAAGGTGTTGCGCTCCCGCGCATCTTGAATCATCCGCTTGATAGGCGCTGACTCCGGGCTGATAATCGCAACCACTTTATTGCCCATCACCATGTTGCCAAACCCAATATTCAGTAAGTTAAAGTTCATAGCTTCACCATTATTCAATGTTTTGAATTTGTTCGCGAATTTTTTCTATTTCATTCTTGAGCTGCAGCACGTATTCCGTGACATCCATATCGCCGGCTTTAGAGCCAATCGTATTGACTTCCCGATTCATTTCCTGAATCAGGAAATCAAGCTTGCGGCCTATGTCGCCTTCTTGCTGCAAAAACCCTTTTAATTGTACCACATGGCTGCGAAAACGTACAACTTCCTCTGTAAAATCGACTTTGTCTGCATAGATGGCGACTTCCTGCAACAGCCGGTCTTCATCAGGAACTTTGTCTGCTTTTTCCAGCAGCGATAGGATTTTCTTTTCCAGCCGTTCCTGGTAACGGGCCACGATGTCTTCTTTGCGGGAAGCGATGGCATCGATCATTGCCGTCATGGATTCTGTCCGCTGGAGCAAATCCCGGCTGATGTTTTCGCCTTCACGCTGGCGCATGGCCGCGATTTCCTGCAAAGACTGGGACAGGGCTTGTGCAAACACGGGCCAGACAGCTTTCGTATCGATGACCGGTGGTTCTTGGGAGAACCAATCTTTCGTCAAGTTCATGATGACGGGAAGCGTCGTCTTTTCACCGTCAAACACCTTGGTCTGTACGGCATCTAACGCAGTTTTACAAGCTGTCAACGCAGCATAATTGATAGAAATAGTCGGTTCCTTAGGCGCAATTTCACGAACCGTTACAAAGACATCCACCTTACCCCGATGCAGTACCTGCTTTATCTGTTGGCGCAGTGTATCTTCCAGTGCCAAATAGGCATGAGGCATGCGTATATTCAGTTCTAAAAAACGCTGATTGACGGCACGCATTTCAATCGTAACGCTCAACGATTCATTGCTGTACGTTCCGGCACCAAATCCAGTCATACTTCGCAATATCAGGACCTCCTTTGTCGTATCATTCTAAAGTATTAGTATAGCTTAAATTACGCGTTTGGTCTATGTCCTTTCAGAAAAAAATCTGTATTTTTTTAGAGAAAACGACCCGTTCCCTACTCAGAATTCCCTATTCATGGTATGATAAAAGTAATTTTCTAAAGAGGAGATAAGAACGATGAATCTCGATGGTATTACATTGCATGGCATTACAAATGAATTAAAAGATATATTACAAGGAGGACAAATATCCAAGATTTATCAGCTGGACGGCCGTTCTCTTTATTTTCGTATATTTAATGAAACAGGCATTCATCATCTCATCATGACGCTGGACGATTCGCCGCGCCTGTATATCGCCAAAACAATGCCCCCTACGCCGGATATACCGACAGGACTGTGTATGTTCCTGCGGAAGTATTACGAAAACGGCCGCATTGCCTCGATTCAGCAGCTGCATTTGGACCGTCTCATTGAAATTACCGTAGACGTGCTGGACATATCCGGCCGACTGGCAACCCGTAAAATTCATGTCGAACTGATGGGCAAATACAGCAACGTCATTTTTACAGAAAACGGCATGATTATTGAAGCCTTGATTAAAACGCGCAAAGATAAGCAGGCATTGCGGACTATTGCCCCCAAAGAGCCCTATGATTTCCCTCCTAATTTTATGCGCATGGATCCCTTCGCTTTTTCTGCTGAAGAATTAACGGACATGATGCAGACCGGCACAGATGAACCGTTGGGAAAATGGATGCTGAAACGGTTCAACGGCATGAGTACGATTGTGTTGGATGAATTGGCATACCGTACCCATCTCGACAAAAATCAGCTGGTAAATACACTGTCCCCGGCTGATATATTTGCCTGGTGCCGGGCTGTTGAAGCTTTTGGCAAGGAACTGCAGCATATTTCCGGTGCCTACGTCTATACGGTAAAAAATAAGGAAGTCATTTTCCCATTGGAACTGGAAAGCCTGCGCCCCTATCCACGGCGTCATTTTACACTGATTGAAGAATACTTAGATGAATATCAGGCTACGCACCGCAGTTTAAACGGGGAACAAGAACAAATGCAGAAACGGGTAGCCAAACTCATTGAAAAGCAAAAGCGTAAAATCAAACGCATTGCTGCGGAATTAAAAGAAACCGATAAAATGGATACCTATAAACTGTACGGGGACTTGCTGATGATTTATGCATATGAAAAGCACGACCATGAAAAAAGCATTACCGTAAAAAACTTGTTGTCTAAGCAGCAGGAATCCCTGACTATTCCCTTGGAACCTGCGTACTCCATGACTGACAATGCCAACCGGTACTACAAAAAGTATACGAAAATGCGAAACCGCAAGCAGAAATCAGCCGAGCTGCATGAAGAAAATCGACGCCATTTGGAATACCTGTATTCGTTGGAATATGCTTTGGAAAATATTGGCAGCAAAGGTGAAGTAGCTGACATCAAGGCGGAAATGAAGCAAATGGGTCTGATTGCTTCTTCGTCTAAAGACAAAATGAAGCGTGAATTTTCCCAGCATATTTTGACTGTCGATGCCGATGGACTATCGATTTGGGTAGGAAGAAACAACCGGCAAAATGATTTCTTGACAACTAAAAAAGCGCACCCCTATGACTTATGGTTTCATGTAAAAAATCAGACGGGTTCTCATGTTATTCTCGCCTGCCACCGTGTGCAGCCGACAGAAAAACAAATCTTAATGGCTGCGCAGTTGGCTGCCTATTACAGCAAAAGCCGCAATAGTTCCAAAGTCGAAGTAGACTGCACGCTGGTACGCAACGTAAAGAAACCGGCCCATGCCGCACCGGGATTTGTCATTTTTGAAAATCAAACAACGTACATGGTGGAACCCAAAGACTGGAGCAAAAGCACAGCAAAGTAATATCCATCAAGATAGGATGATGTGAAGTTAGTGGCTAGTTTTTAGTGAAGTGATTAGTTTTTAGTTTGAAGTAAAAAAAATGCAAGACAGTAACGGCGCATAGTAAAAGGGCTGTGACAAAATGAACTACAAATTTTCATTTTGTTACAGCCCCTTTTATATGTTTGAGTGCGTTACGATTACCTTTCAAGCAAAGATGCTAAATCCTGTGTGCGTTTGATTTCTTCCAAGGCATGCGTATTGACAGCAAAGGCTAGCGAAGCTCTGTATACTTTCGCTACAGCTTCCAAGGTTTCCATCCGGTTTAATGCTTCATTCAAATCTTTTCCCAGTGCAGATGCGCCGTGGCGTTCCATGAGGAAGACATTTACTTTTTTGGCATATTCCGCACAGGCAGCAGCTAATTCCCGGCTTCCCGGTGCCGCATAGGGCACGGTCGGTACGACAGGCCCCAAGACCAGACTGCCTTCGGTAACGATACTGCTGGGAAACGGCAGTCCGGCAACAGTTACTGCCGTTGCGACAATCGGATGGGCATGAATAATCGCCTGTACATCCGGTCTGACTTTATACACTTCGACATGCAGCGCCGTTTCTGATGATGGTTTACCCTTCCCTTTCAGCAGGTTACCGTCAGCATCCAATATCAGCAAATCAGAAGGCTTCACGTCTCCTTTGGGTACGCCAGACGGTGTAATGACAATCGTTCCATCTGCGCGGCGAAAACTGATATTGCCGTCGCAAGCTGCAACCAAACCAGCTTCTTTCATTTTGCGGCCGATTTTACACAATGTTTTTTTGGTATCCAATGTATAACACTCCTTTATATGAAAACTAATATATCCAATACCTGTATATTTTTATTATAGC
>DJEN01000045.1 GCA_002431345.1 Megasphaera sp. UBA5897
ACTCAAGATAAGGCTTGAATGAATTTTTCTGCCAGCGAGGATACGTACCGGTTTTTCATCCAAATGGCGGCGATGCGGGTTGTTAGTTTGGGTTCGCGAATGTATTTGATATGCAGGTGAGAGTGGTCTCCCAGGGTAAAGGCAGAACAGGGCAGAATGGCGATACCCATGCCGGCATTGGCCCATAACAAGGTAGTGCGGGCATCGTCACAGCGGCAGAACACTGCCGGCGTGATGTTATACACGGCACACGCTTCATGAATAAGCTGGTCGAAGCGGCGGTAAATAATCAAGGGTTGATTGATGAGATCTGGCAAGGTGACTTCTGTTTTATCGGGACACCAGTCCAGTTCGTCTGTTAATGCGAGAATCATGGGATCTTCCTGTAAAAATTTGCAGTGCAGTGATTCTTGGTTAAAAGGGGTACGAACCAGTCCAACTTCAATGAGTCCTTTTTGTAGCAGTTCAATGATTTTAAACGTATTGCCTTCATAGATTTCAAAGCGAATGCCGCGGTATTGCTGATGAAATTGGGACATAGCCGGCCGCAGAATGATGCTGCCTGAAGAAGAAACGGTACCGATCGTCAAGGTGCCGCGCAGTCCTTCTTTGAAATCGGTGATTTCCCGCAGCGTAGAATCAGATAAGTTGACGATTTGCTGGGCACGGCGCAGCAGAATTTCTCCGGCATCTGTGAGCTGTACTTGGCGCGGTCCTCTTTTAAACAACTGCACGCCCAGTTCTGCTTCCAGGTTTTTCATCTGCTGGCTCAGCGGCGGCTGTGCCATATGAAGCCGTCTGGCAGCGGCCGTAATTTGCCCTTCTTCGGCGATAGTCAAAAAATATGTTAATTGGCGAATATCCATGATTAAAAATCCTTTCCTATAGGTATTACGTATATCATACCAATTATCAAGATATTTTCAATATGTATTCCAACGTGATATAATCAATTTAGAAAAAATTTGAGAAAGGAGAAGCACCATGGAAACAAATATCATGAATAAACCGCGGGATGCTCATTTTTTTTGGACTCTTTTTAAAACCACGTTTATTATCAGTGCATTTACCGTGGGAGGCGGTTTTGTCATTATTCCGCTGCTGAAAGGAAAATTTGTCGATGAATACCATTGGATTAATGACAAAGATGCCTTGGACATGGTAGCCATTGCCCAGTCCATGCCCGGTGTCGTAGCTGTCAACAGTGCCATTATTTTGGGATACCGTATGGCAGGCATCCTGGGGACGCTCGTAGCACTGGTTGCAACCGTGCTGCCGTGTTTGATTACGCTGTCGATTATTTCATACTGCTATGACTTTTTTATTCAAAATGCGTATATCCGTATGGTACTGAAAGGGATGCAGTGCGGCGCGACGGCATTGATTGTCAATGTGGGCATTGATTTATTGGTTAAGCAATGTAAAAAGAAACTGGTCCTGCCGCTGCTGATTATTGCGGCAACGTTTATCGGCAACATCTGGTTCCAGCTGAATATTATGGCATTGGTTATCGTAGACGGCATGATTGGGCTGTTGTTTATGCGTGCCGTAAAATACAATTAAGGAGGCATAGTCATGATTTATTGGCTGCTGTTTTGGGAATTTTGCAAAGTCGGCATCTTTTGTGTCGGCGGCGGCTATGCATCTATGCCGCTGATTCAGGCCAGTGTGGTCGATACGTATCATTGGCTGAGCATGAGCGAATTTATTGATGTGTTTACGATTTCACAGATGACGCCGGGGCCTATCGGCATCAATGCGGCTACGTTTGCCGGTACGAAGATTGCAGGCCTTGGCGGTGCAATTTGTGCGACTGTGGGATTTGTTACCCCTTCGCTGTTTTTGGGGATATTGCTGGCCCGTATTTTTTTGAAATATGGAGATATAGGCGCGATTCGCGGTATTTTGAATGGTCTGCGCCCGGCCGTCGTGGCCCTCATTTGCGCGGCAAGTATTAGTTTTATTTTGCTGGCCGTGTGGAATACGGAAGGAATTCCCCACGATTTTACGCAGTTTAGTGCCGGCGGCCTGCTCGTCTTTTTCTTGGCATACGCCGCTGTTCGCAAAAAGATAGGCGTCATTCGCGTATTGGTTGGGTCCGGTGTACTGGGCCTTTTGTTAGGAGTTGCCGGTCTTATTTAGGTGTCGCTGCTTTCTGTTTTATACTGCGCCGGAATGGCAGCTATAAACGGGCTTGGCTGGCAAAGATGCCGTCCTTCCTGGCGGTGCCAGCTCAGATACAGCCGTTTTTTGGCGCGCGTCATGGCGACATAAAACAGCCGTTTTTCTTCATCCAGTTCTTGTTGGGAAATGGCCCGTGACAGCGGGAAGGTGCCTTCTTGCAGACAAGCTAAAAATACATAGTCAAATTCCAGCCCCTTAGCCTGATGTACTGTAATAATCGGGATACGGGGCTTTTGGGCGAGCAGCGTGTCCAGTTCGCTGTTGGAAAGGGACGTAAGCTGCAGAAATTCGGTCAGCGCGTCGCGGGCGTCCTGGTGCGGGCGGGTGTCCAGTTCTTGGGCAAGAAGGTATAATTTGCGGATATTTTCTATGCGGTCGATATGGCGTCCGGCAGCCAGCTGTTTTTCTTGCTGCGATGTGTAATAGGCTTTGACGCCGCCTTGGAGCATTACGCTGGCAATCATGTCGCAGGGACGCTGTGTATACGTCAGCGCGCGCAGCTTTTGCAGCGTTTGGGCAATCGGGCCAAAAAGCGGCGCATACATAGCGATGCAGGCACGCCGCTGCGCTTCTTCCGGCACGAGATGCTGCTGCAGTGCATACCGCAGCAGTGCAGCTGTCGCCATAATATCATCAAAGGCATCGTGGCTGGGTTTATCTTCCAGGGAAAAATAGTCGCTGAGGAATCCCAGTTTGTGATTACGCACGTTGGGATAAAAACGGCGGAATATATCGAGTGTATCGTAATAGGCAACGTCACCGAGAGAACGCAGATGAAGACGGCACAGTTCGCTGTGCAGAATCTGCAGGTCATACGTTACGTTGTGTCCGACGATGACGGCACTGCCGGCAAACTGCAGAAAGGCTGTCAACGCGTCCTGCGGCGGCAGGCCTTTTTGCTGCAGCAGCTCATCGCTGATATGATGTACATAATACGAATCACCGACGCTGCGCTCTGTACGGACATATGTCATAAACCGGTCTTTGACATATCCGCGGCAGTCCAAACGGATTGCCGCAATTTGGATGATTTCATCCTGCGTCGTATCGGTACCCGTGCTTTCCACATCAAACACGACGACATTTTCTTCAGACAGGGCTGTGATTAAATGCCCGAATGGGTCGCCGTATGCAGCTGTTTCCGGGTCAATAAAATCACATAAGCTGATGCCGAGTCTGCGGTACGAATCACTTTCAATGGCAGCCAGTGTGCGCGGCCCGATTCGTTTGGCAAATCGCTTCACAATCCGCTTGAGGCTAAGAGCGTCGTGTTTGTTGAGGAACAGGCGCAGAAAGGCAATGACATCTTTGCATTCCTGCCGTTTGAATAGCTGGAACTGGTCAATCATCGTAAAGGGAAGCTGTGCATCTATGGGCAGCCGTTCATTATGAGAGCGGACGCCGTTCCAGATTTCTTTATTATACCGGTTTGTCCGCGTCATAATGCAGGTTTTGGCTTGCGCCTCCTGCGGCAGTTTGGCAATTTCATAAAAAATCCAGCGGGCTTCGTCCATAAAATGAGCGGCTTCTTGGACTACGATGGGGTCACCATGTACAGGAGATGCGGCTGTACTGGGGAGCGGATACAGCTGGCGGACAGAAGGACCGAACAGTTGGGATACGCAGGCTGATGATGCTTCTAGCAGGAGCTGCGTAGAGCGGTAGTTTAGGGTAAACGTAATGCGGCGCGGTGAAAAATCGGCAGTAAACCGCCGTAAAATCAAATCCGGATAGGAGCCGCGCCATTCGTAAATCGTTTGGAAATAATCGCCGCACAATAAAATGACGCGGCCGGGAAACAGTTTGGACAATACACGGTACTCGATTTCGCTCGTGTCCTGCATTTCATCAATAGCAATATAGCGGAAGCGGTCCTGCCAGCGGTGGCAGACAGCATCCTGGCATAACAGCCGGTACGCCGAAGTAATCAAGTCGGCAAAATCGAGGGCATGATTGTCTTGGAGGGTTTGCTCATAATATTGAAAAAGATGCAGGCCGTTGGTGGCCAGCCATTGTTCCAGTTCTTTGTCCAGCGAGTGGTCATAGGTAGCGCAGAGAGAACGAACGGCGGCATCATCCTGCAGAAAAGCGGAAACGGCATGTTCGCAGGTCATATCCGACGCGCCTGTATGATGAAGAAAGGGATATTTCTTGATGATTTCAATGAAATTCTGCAGCTTTTGCAGACGGCTGGCACCGGAAAGCGGCATATCGCGGCGAACGAGAATATCGCTGATTATTTGTTTGCAGTCTTCGTCGTCGTATACGATAGCATCACTGTATAGCGAAGAAGAGGCTTTTCCTTCTTCTTTGATAAGAGAATAACAAAAACTGTGAATGGTCTTGACGACGACGTCAAGGCCTTTTTCGTGTACCGCAGCAACGATTTTGTGTTTTAATTCTTTGCAGGCCCGATTGGTAAAGGTCAGACACAGCAGCTGGGAAGCTTCGGCCTTCTGCGTGTCCAAAATAGCGGCGACGCGGCGCGCCAGTACCGTAGTTTTGCCCGTGCCGGCCGGCGCACTGAGCAGTATGGGATGTGTTAAATCGGTTACGACAGCCTGCTGCTGTGCGTTGAGTCCCTGCAGCAACATAGGGTTCATCGTGTCATCTCCTTTGACGTGTTTTCTTCATCATACCATAAAATGGCGGCATGTAAAAAACATGTAGATATAGTCAATTTGCGTCACAATCGGCTATACATGAGGAAAAGAAAGGATTTATGAGAGGAAGATTAAAATTAGATTAAAAAATAAAACGAGAAGATTAAAACTAAATGAGAGTTTTTTAGCAGCCGTACATTCTATGCTATGATGATGCCAAGGAAGAAAGGAGGCGGAAGACGATGCAGCAGGAGCAAAATACGATCTGGCTGCAGGGGACGGCACAGGAAATGGTTCAGGCCATGATACAGTATGCTGTTTCCTCTAAAAGCAGTGACATACATATAGAACCGCTGGATGAAGGAGTGCGCATCCGCGTGCGGCGTGACGGTGTGCTGGCGACAGCGGCGGTCCTGGCCAAAGAAAAATTGGATACGCTGACAGCACGCATCAAAATTATGGCTAAACTGGATATTGCCAACAAGCGGCTGCCGCAGGACGGTCATTTTGTCTGGCAGGACGGTACGCGCCGCGTCGATATGCGGGTCAGCACGATGCCTACGATACGCGGCGAAAAAACAGTTATCCGGCTGCTGGATGCCGGAAATATTTCTCTGGATTTGGATGCGTTGGGCATGGAGCCGCCTGTAGTGGCTTTGCTGCGCCGCTTGACACACTGCAGCAAAGGATTGTTTATATACAGCGGCCCGACGGGCAGCGGCAAATCGACGACGATGTATGCGGCACTGCGGGAACTGCAGCGGGATGAAATCAGCATTGCGACGCTGGAAGATCCGGTGGAATATAAAATAAACGGATTTTGCCAAAGCCAGATTCAATGCAAACAGGGATTGGTTTTTCAAAACGGCCTGCGGGCTTTGCTCAGACAGGACCCGGATGTATTGGTCATCGGGGAAATCCGCGATGCAGAAACGGCGAGAATTGCCGTACGGGCTGCACTGACCGGGCATGTTGTTTTCAGCACGATTCATGCTTCCAGAGCCGTTGACGTGCCGATACGGCTGATGGATATGGGGATTGAACCGTATCTGATTGCTGATGCCTTGTTGGGCATGTCTTCCCAGCGGCTGGCCAGACGGCTGTGTCCTTCGTGCAGCCGGGCAGCAGCGGAGCAGGCGGACGGGAACGTACGGCAGCATCAGGGATGTCCTTCTTGTTTTCAAAGCGGTTATGCCGGCCGTTTTAGTGTATGCGAAATCATTCCTGTGGGATTTCATGTCAAACAGGCTGTTCGTCATGGCTGTCAAGGAGAGGAGATGGAGCAGGCAGCCAGTGCAGACGGGGCGATTTTGATGGAAGAAGTGATTGCCGCCGCGCTGCAAAACGGCATGACGGATACTGACGAAATTCATCGCATTTACGATATCGGTGCCTTGCGATGAGCTGGCAGGCTGTTTTTGCAGCAGCTGTCAGCCGTCGTGCGTCGGACATTCATTTGCAGGAAGGACGCCGCCCTATGCTGCGCCAAGCCGGCGAACTGCAGGAATGGGGACAGGATGTATTGGATGCGGTGATGATACGGCAATGGCTGCAGGAAACAGGCTGGCAGGAAACAAATGACCCTTCTTCTTCATTTGGCTTTTCGCATGAGCAAATTCGCTGCCGTTTGCAGGTGAGCCGTGAATTTGCTGGGATGCACGCTGTCATACGCTTGCTGTATCCGCTGGATACACTGCCTGCTGATGCGGATGAAACCCTGCTGCAGCGGTTGGCTGGACTTACATCGGGACTGGTGCTGCTCTGCGGCCCGACGGGCAGCGGCAAAACGACAGCATTATGGCGCATACTGCAGTATGTCAACTGTACGCGTGCCTGCCATATCATTACGCTGGAAGACCCGATTGAGTATGTCGTCTTGGGAGAAAAATCATTGATCAGCCAGCGGGAGCTGCAGGTGCATGTTGCTTCCTTTGCGTTGGGCATTAAAGAGGCGCTGCGGCAAGATCCGGATATTCTGCTTATCGGTGAAATGCGGGACAGAGATACGATGGATGCGGCGATTACGGCGGCTGAAACAGGGCATCTTGTTTTTTCCACGCTGCATACGCCGACAGCTTCTCAGGCTGTGCGGCGGCTGGCAGGAGCCTATCACGGCACGGAACAAGAAGAAATTCGCTGCCGCCTGGCGCTGGTTTTGCAGGGGATTTTGGCACAGCAGCAGTATTACCACGAAGGACAGATGCAGATTATACGGGAAGTGCTGCTGCAGACACCGGCTGTCGCCCAGCTCATACGCTGCGGCAAAGAACATCAGCTGCCAACGGTGATGCAGACCGGCGCGGCGATGGGTATGCGGACCATGGAACAGGCGTGGCAGCGTTACAGGGGGCAGACATGAAGCGATTTGTCGTTCAAATAAAAGATAAACAGGGACACTGCCGGACCTATGAAATGAATGCACAGCAGGAAGAAACCGTACAGGAACTGGTCCAAAAGCGTTCATGGCAGCTTATCTCTGTCCGAGAGAAAAAACAACTGCATGTACCTTTTTCTTCCCAAGTATCGTATACGACGCTGGCTTTCTTTTTTCGACAGCTGGGTACGATGATTCATGCAGGGATTCCCTTTGTAGAGGCTTGGCGGCTTCTCCAGCAGGATATACGGCCGCAAAAAAAGAGACTGCGCATGGAACGGGCCGCCCTTGCTATGGAACGAGGGGCGTCACCGGCTTTGGCTATGGAACAGACCAGCTTGTTTCCCCTGCTTGCCTGTCAAATGGTGCGGGCCGGTGAACAGGGAGGACAGCTGGAAGAAATTCTCCTGCTGTTAAGCGAATATTACGAATATGCGCAAAAGCAGCGGCAGCTGCTGCGCAGCTCGTTGGCGTATCCTCTCTTTCTCGTCTTTTGCACTGTCAGCTTATGCATAGGTGCCGTATGGTTTATCCTGCCTGTTTTTGAAACCATGTTTGTGCAGATGGCCCTGCCTCTGCCGTATCCTACGCAATGGCTGCTAAAAGCTGCCGGCGCAGTGCGGTCATATAGTTGGGGGCTGGTTGTACTGGCTGTATTGGCAGTGCTGGGGATTCCGGTGCTGCGTACTCATTCCGACTGGGCCCTGGCAATAGAAGAAACACTCTTGCAGATTTCCTGGATTCGTTCCTGGTGCCTGATGCTGTGCTGGCAGCGGTGCGGCCGGGTGTTGGCTATTCAGCTGGGAAGCGGTATTCCGCTGCTGCAGGCTCTGCAGGATACAGGCAAGATGATGCCGTCTTTGTGGTTTCGGCAATGCATGAAAAAGACTCAGTATCGGCTGGAAAATGGAACTGCTCTTAGTTTGGCTGTCCGTCAGGGTGGATTTGGGACGCCGTATGTAGAAACGATGCTGCAAGTAGGCGAAATGACAGGCCGATATGAAGAAAGCCTGCAGTCCATTGCTGTCTATTACCGGTGGCGGCTGGAACGCAGTGCCGCGATGATTCAGCAGTGTATCGGCCCGGCAGTGCTTTTGCTGGCCGGGTTATGTATTGGCACGTTAGTGATTTGTTTATTACTGCCGTTGTTTGATATGGCTTCGAATATTGCAGTGTAAAACAGAAAGGAGCAAGTACTATGAACAACTTAAAAAAGACGTGGTTTCACAAAACACGGGATAAGAAAAAACGCAACGGGTTTACGTTGCTGGAAATGCTTATCGTCGTCAGTATTATTTTGATTTTAAGTTCCATGGCTGTGCCGCGGTTTACGTCTGCGAGCAAACAAGCTAAAGTTGCCAAAATTCAGGCAGACCTGCATGTGATTAGCAATGCTGCCGCCTTATATGAAATCGATAACGGCAAATATCCCACAACGGTGGCGGAACTGGCAACGAAGACCAAAGATAAGCAATACCTGCAGGCAGAACCCAAACTTCCCGATGATTCTGCGTACACGATTGATGCAGAAGGCGTTGTTTCCGGGACGTATGACGGCGTGACTTACGATTCGGCGTCGAAACAAACAGAAGCCAAAGAGTAACACATACTCCGGCTGTGTTTAGGAAGGAGAGGCAGACATGGAACTGATAGAGCGGACAGATTGGCTGTATGGTATCTGGCTGGCAAGCCTGGTTGGCTGTACATGTATTATTGTATATACCGATATCGCTTGGTATTGGATACCCGATGCGGTTGTTTGTGCCGTAGCACTCAGCAATGGAATCGGCTGGCTGGCCGGGCTGTTTCAGCCTAATCTATGGCTGGGAATGTTGATTGCTGCCTTCTTCTTCTTGGCGTATGTCTGGAATCCCAACGGCATTGGCAGCGGAGATATCAAGCTTACAGCTGCTTTGTGCCTGGGATGTACGGGATATATGGCATATGGGATGACTGCAGCGGCATGTGTGACAGCGCTGGGAACGGCATGCTGTCTGCGGCTGCGTGCAAAACCGGCTGTGATACCGTTTGGCCCCTTTTTGTGGCTTGGCTGGTGGAGTGCTTTTTTTATGAAGGAGGAATGGCAGGCATGGCTTCTGTTAGGCAGCAGCATCCCAGAGCCAATGGGTATTTTTTGTGGGAACTGCTGCTGGTTTGCACTATGATAACTTTGGGAGTGGCAGTGCTTTTTCCTTCTATTGAACGGCATAATGCTAAACGGGATGCCGATATACTTGTCAGAGAGCTGGCAATCGATATACAGCGTATGCGGCAGTATTCCATGAGCAACGGCATGGCCGACAGTGACAACTGGAATATATCCTGTTCCAAGAATAAGTATTGTGTCATACGTCAATATATAATCAAAAAAGAACGGCCGTATCCCCAAGGCGTAACCGTTGTTGCCAGCGGCGCTTCGCGAAAAGATATTTTTTTTGATGAGAAAGGAAGACCGACGCATGCGATGCAGATTACTGTTTCTGTACCGGATATATCGTATACAAAGAAAATTATACTGGCGGCCCAGACAGGACGCATCCGTATTGAATAAAAACGGTTTTCTGCTCTGCGATGCCCTGGCAGCCGTACTGCTCAGTGCAGTGTTTTTGTTTCCCATATTGGCTTTGACGGCACAGAGTGTGTCCTTGTACCGGCAGGCGCAGCGCAGTATGGCCGCAGCGGCTGTTGGCAGAAACATGATGGAAGAAATACGGCATCAGCAGTCGATGGCTGTGCCGTATCAGCAGCCGTATGAGTGGGAAGGAGTCTCCTATACGGTGACTGTCGATATCGTTCCTGTGGCAGAAGAGTATTTGCGGTATGATGTAAAAGTGCAGGGAGATGATGGAATACACCATGAATTTCGGCGGCTGGAAAGAAAAGAAACGAGTTAATGGATTCCTTTTCCTGGAAATGATCATCGCGCTGCTGGTACTGGGTATCGTTGTTTCCAGCTTTCTTCCCGTATGTATCCAAATTGTAAAAAATATGCGCCGCGGCGAAGCGTGGGAAGAACTGTCGCGGCAGGGCGTAGTGGTCGAAGAAACGATATACGGTACCCTGCGGTTTGCCCATGATATTACGGTGACTCCGACAGAAATTCGCTGCCGGGATATACAAAATAACCGTACCGGCTTTTCTGTAAAAGGAGCCCTTGTCTATCGAATATTAAGTGACGGCAATGAACAGCCGCTGACGGGGTCAAGCAGTGCCGGCCCATCTGCGCGGATTCGGGTGCGTCCGTATGGCAGCGAACCGTATTTTTCACAAGCTGGCAATAGGGTATATGTTTCTTTT
Organism: Megasphaera sp. UBA5897; assembly: GCA_002431345.1. GTDB lineage: Bacteria > Bacillota > Negativicutes > Veillonellales > Megasphaeraceae > Megasphaera. Next base: position 10,459 of record DJEN01000045.1, read on the forward strand.
TTGGTATACGATACAGTAAGCCGTGCAGAACGTCTGTGCCGGATTACCGTCGTGTCCCTGCCGGAAACGGAATGTGATAGATGATGAAAACGAAAAAGAATGGTTTTATGACGGCATACATGCTGGGCATGGGAGTGATTGTGCTGTCACTGGCTATAGCGTCTTCCGCACTTGCGTTTGCGTACCTGCAGACAGCCAAACAATATACAGAGTCCATCCAGCTAGGATATGTTGCAGAAAGTGCCATGCTGTTAGGCTGGGATGACATTCGACACCGTGACTGGCGGCAAGTGCCGGAAAAAAAGACGTGGAAGTTGGACGATGCGTATGGCGTGACACAGACAGGGCAATATATGGAAGTGCAGTGTGTGTCTAAATCCTATCAGCTGCCTTATAACGGTACGGTACGCGGCATGGGGATTGGGGAGGTTTCCTTGATGCGGCGAACGGAAGCCGTCGTCTTCCATGTAGAAAAAGAAAAGGAACAGGCTGTATTTTCTGTTTCGCAAATACGGTATTGAGGAGCATGCAAATGAAACATTGGCAGAAAGCGTGTATTTGGCTGACGCAAAGAACTATCTATGTATTAAAAATACGGCGGAACTGGTATGGAACGGTACAGTTAAAACAAGCCTGCCTGTATACGTGCCGTTCGGAGTGGATGCAGGGCGGCTCATATACCGAAACAATGATTCATCAACTGATAGAAACGTACGGCCTGCAGTCCTATGGCATTACGATACTAGTAGGAGGTACAGCACTCCTATGGAAAAAATTGGCTGTACCCAGTAAAAAAAGAGAAGAAGCATGCCAAATGGCTGTTTGGGATGAGGCTTTGGGTGACGGCAGCAGCTTGTATGCATTTGATTTACAGGCAACAGGACATGCATATCCTGACGGCACGTATGAATGGCTGTTGGGGGCCTACCCGTACGACTTGGTTACGGCTGTTTTGGATGCCTTTGAAAGCCATGCGTGCTTGGTAGACTGCATCGACGTCGTACCCGCTGCGGCAGGCAGGCTTTGTCCTCAGGGAGACGGTACGCTGTATCTGCCTGCTGGCAAAGAAGAAATACACGTCATTGGCTTGAAGCAGGGCGTGCCCCTGTCTTATGGCATCGCGTCTCAACTGCCGCAGGATGCATGGCAGTGGCTGGAAGATGCGGCACTGCCGGAAGAAACATGGCTGTGGCGGGATGAAACGGCGCAGTGCTGGATGCCGGCGCCTATCCATGCCTCTGCCAAGAAACAGCAGGCACAATGGGATATTCCCTGCCCGGCCGTGCTGCTGACTGCTTTTTAGGAGGCCGTATGAAGTATAATCTCATTCCTAAAGAACGACGAAAAAACATGTTTGCCCTGCCGCAGCGCGGTTATGCCGTCGGTGCAGCTGTTTTGACGGTAGCCTGCATCCTTTCTTTGGCAGCGGGCACGCTGCTACAGAACTGGGCTGATACAGAGCGGATGCGGTTTATGACACAGTCGCTGCCGCTGCAGCAGCGCGTAACCAAAGAAAATGCCATAGAAAAAAAGCTGAAGCAACGGACAGATGAAATGACAGCCCAAGAAAAGAAGCGGATACATTGGGCGGCTGTGCTGGTAATGCTAGCAAGAACCAAGCCGGAAGAACTCGATGTAGAACGGCTGGAAGTGCGGCAAAATCGTTTTATTGTATACGGCAGGGAAACAGCCGGACAGGCATCCTTGCAAAAATGGCAGGATAAGCTGCGGCGGGAGTCTCTGGTAAAACGTGTTTTTGCAAGCCGGCAAAAAGAACGTACAGCAGGTGACCTGCCTGTATTTCAAGTAGAGGTGGAATTAGCGCATGAAGAAACGATGGATACATCTGTTTCCACGGCATAGAAAAGAAATATGCCTGGCATTGGGCGTCGTACTGCTGCTGGGGATTGGGCGATGCGTCTATGCCTATTTGCAGTGGAGTGAATGGAAACAGGCCAATGAAACGGTGCAGGCCTATACGATACTGCCGGCAAAGGCTGTACGAACTACGTGGGAAATTTCTAAAACGGATATAATGGATACAGTGCAACAGCAGAGCCATGCGTATGGGCTGCAGATATTGTCTTTTCAGGCCATGCAGCGGGAAGAACGGCAATATATGGTGGAATTGCAGGGAAACTATGAAAACTACATTCAATTCTTGAATAAAATAGAAGAGATTATGCCTTTGACAGCGGTAGATATTATTCAGATGGAACGAGGTGAAAATCAGATTATTTGTAAAATATGCCTGTAAATTGTTTAGGAACAACGCATGGTTTATATACGGATTGACTAACCAGAAAAATGGTATACAGCCTATGTTTATCCTTCTTTGGAAAACATGGGCCGTATCTTTTTTTTTGAAAAATGTCGGATTGGGCTATTTTTTTGTCGGATTGGAGTAGACAAAAATAAATTTCATTGATATGATAATACATGTCAATTGATTTGCGAAAGTGATTATCAGTATAATGCTGAAAATAAGGAGCGAAAACAACGTGCGTAGACAAATGACAAAACAAGATACGACATGGAAAAATCTGGCTTGTGTAATAGGCTTATGGACGGCGTTTGTGTCCTTGGCTTCCATGTATATGTAGGTGATAATCGGCTGGGAGTGTCCGATTCACATAGTATTTTAGAATTACAGATAAGGAGTGTACAAACATGGAAGGGTTAACGTATTTTTTACATTTATTTCATAGCGGCGGTTTAGTTATGTATCCGTTATTGGCTTTATCTATTTTTACCATAGCGATTGCTATTGAACGGTTTTGCTATTATAAAGCGAACCGCAAGGATTCTAAAAAGTTTTTTACGGGTGTTGACCATGCTGTAAAACATCAGCATTGGGATGCTGTAGATGCATTCTGCAAAAAAAATTCTACGGCTGTCAGCCGCATTATTGCTCACGGCGTGTCTCACCGCAGCAGCGAAAAAGAAATGAAAGATGCCTTTAATGAACAAATGACAGTCGAATCGGTTGCGTTTCGCCGCTATTTGGATTATTTGAGCGCTATTGTTACGGTAGCTCCGCTGCTTGGCTTGCTGGGAACGGTAACCGGCATGATCAGCACATTCAGTGTATTGGATAACGGTGCCGGCGCGTCGGCAATTACCGGCGGCGTTGGGGAAGCCTTGGTAGCGACGGCTTCCGGCCTTTGCGTAGCTATTATTGCTTTCTGCGTCTATACGTATTTTGATCATCAGCTCGATACGATTGTCACAGATACAGAAAAATTATGCGTTGCTGTCGTCAATGCCAACAATGCCAAATAGGGAGGTAAGACAGGATGTTTACAAACGCCAGAGTAAAGAAAAAACCGGTCTTCATGATTATCCCTATGATTGATATTATTTTCTTTCTGCTTGTATTTTTTATGATGAACAGCCTGCAGACGATTGCACAAAAAGCACTGTCTGTACAGCTGCCGCAGGCTCAGAGTGCATCGGCTCCTGTGCAGATGCCGATTATTTTGACCGTAGATGCAGAAGGGCATATTACGATGGACAATAAACCGGTCAGCTATGATGAAGCATCAGACATGATGAAAAAACACATGGCAGAAAATGCTAACGCGGCTGTCATTTTGCAGGCCGATAAACGGACGGCTCATGGACAAGTCGTAGCGGTAATGGACATGCTGAAAGCAGCCGGCGTCAAACGGCTGGCTATTGCGGCAGAACAGAAGGGATGACGCATATGCAGGGAATTTCATGGAAACGTGCGTATGCCGGTTCGGCTATCATTCATCTGGTTATTGCCGGGGTTTTGGCCGTGTTTTTGGCAGGTACGGTTCTTCATCAGGAAGAACAGCAGATGTATGTGGTCGACTTGGATACCGGTGAATTGACCAGCTCCGGCAGCGGCCATGCCGGCGGCGGTGGCGGCAGCTCGCTGTTCCCGGAAAAATTGTCTGAACAGGCTGTAGCCGAAAAAACAGCACAGGTACAGGCTAGTCAGTCTGCTGTGGTGCCTGCTCCGCAGACTCCGGCACCAGCACCTATTTCAGATGCTGTGCCGACGGCTGAATCTGCCAATACGGCAGCTTCGTCCAACGCGGCTCCTTCGGCCGATGCAGCAGGCAGCTTCGACGGCAGTGCTTCTGATGGCGGCGGTATAGGCGGCGGCAGCGGTACTGGCGAAGGTACTGGCAGCGGTTCGGGAATAGGTTCCGGCAGCGGCTCCGGTGTTGGTGACGGCGTAGGCGATGGTCAAGGATATGGCGACGGCAGCGGCGACGGCCAGGGCAGCGGTGACAGCGGCGCAGCCGGTACAGGAACCGGAGCATTTGACAGTGACGGCTTCTGGGCAGCAGTGAATGCCAACAAATCCTATCCGGCGATGGCTGTCAAACGCGGCATTACAGGCTCTGTCCCCGTTACTGTCACACTGGACGGCAGCGGCAACTGTGTAGGCGCCTCAGCAGGCGGCGGTCCGAGCATTCTGCAAAATGCAGCTGTCAAAGCGGTGTATGCAGCCTGCCCGTATCCCAACGCGACCGGTCAGACAGTAACTATCAATGTAACCGTAAACTTTAACTTGAATTAAACGAAAAAAAACAAACGCAGATATAACTGGTAAGCCAGTTCTTTTAAGAAAATGCAGTACGGCCTATCTTAGTTTCACTATATGTATTTCACACCATGTGCATGTACGTAGCTTTTACTTGAAAGGGCTGGCTTATTATAGAATTTGTTTAAAATAATATGTTTTAATAAAGGAGATGTGCATCATATGAAAACGATCGTTTTATATTCTACCCGTACGGGCAATACTAAAAAAGTAGCCGAAGCCATTGCGAGTTCCCTGCCGACAGGTACGCCCTGTGTATCGGTAAAAGAAGTACCTGCAGATATTGCTTCGTATGACTGTGTGTTTTTGGGATTTTGGGTAGACCGCGGCTCAGCAGACAAAGATTCCCAAGAAACGTTGAAAACACTGCATAACAAGCATGTAGCCGTTTTTGCCACGCTGGGAGCAGATCCTAAATCGGAACATGCTGCTGCCAGTCTTCAGGCAGGTGTTGATTTTCTGCCGGCAGATGTCGATGTACCGGGCCGGTTTATCTGCCAGGGCGCAGTAGATCCCAAACTGATTGAAATGATGTATAAACAGTTTCCGGCAGGCCATCCGCACGGCAAATCGCCGGAACGCGATGCGCTTCATGCAGAAGCTGCCAAACATCCGGATGCAGCAGATTTAGAACATGCCAAAGCATTTGCTGCGGCTGTCATGCAGCGCGTTGCAGAAGGGTAAGGTAGCTATGAGCTTAGAAGAATTATTTCACAGTTTGCCAAAGGAACAGCAGTTATTCCAGTTCGGCGCAGAAACGGCCAATCCATTGGCAGAAGCGTTTCCACGCAAGCGGGTCGTACATGCCGGTTTAAACGGCAGTGTCGTTCCGCCGGATGAATCGCAGCAGCTTTGGCAGCAGTTAATGGCAGTACCGCCGCGGGAAAAGAAAATCCAGACAGCGTATATTCATATTCCATTTTGCAAAACAAAATGTCTTTATTGCGGTTTTTTCCAAAATGGAACCAATCAAGATGTAGAAGACCATTATGTAGACTGCCTGATTCAGGAACTGGAAGCTTCTGCTGACAGTCCTCGTTTACAAGACAGTATCATTCATGCTGTGTTTATTGGCGGCGGTACGCCGACTTCGTTATCCCCGCAAAATGCAAAGCGGCTGCTGCAGACGATTCAAAAATGCCTGCCGCTGGCCAATGATTATGAATTGACGCTGGAAGGGCGCATCCATGATTTGGTGCCGGAAAAGATGGATGTCTGGCTGGCAAACGGTGTCAACCGCATGTCGCTGGGGGTACAGTCGTTTCATACGGATATCCGCCGTGCCGTCGGCCGCTTGGATGACCAGGAAACGGTGCTTCGCAACCTGCGCGGCCTGCTGGATTATAATCAATGCGCTGTCGTCATCGATTTGATTTACGGCCTGCCTGGTCAGGATATGAAGATTTGGCAGGAAGACTTAGATTTGCTGATTCAATCCGGCGTAGACGGTGCCGATTTGTACCAATTAAATGTATTTGACGGCAGCGATTTGAATAAAGCCATTGCCAATGGAAAACTGCCGCCGGCAGCGACGACGGCATATCAGTCAGGCATGTTTGCCTTTGCTAAAGAGTACTTAGAAAAACGGGCATACCGCCGTTTGAATATCTGCCATTGGAGCTGCAGCAATCGGGAACGCAGCCTGTATAACACATTGGCTCGTTCCGGCTCGGCTATGTTTCCGTTCGGCAGCGGTGCCGGCGGCGGCTTGGACGGATATTCTACCATGCTGCACCGCGCGATTCAGCCGTATGAAATGTTTGTAGAAGCTGGCAAAAAACCGTTTATGGCCCTGATGAAACAATCGCCTTTGCAGCCTATCGTCGATGCGGTACAGAATCAACTGGAAATGTGTTACATTGATTTAAACAAAATCTATGCTTTTGACGATCGGTTAAAAGATTTAGCTTGGCTCTATGCATTATGGGAAAAACGAGGATTGGTTGCCTACAATGGCGTCATGTATACATTGACCGATGCAGGGCAGTTTTGGCAGGTAAATATTACGCAGACCACGTTGGAATGCATTCAATACTTGATGACCGGCAAAAACACGATGGTCATGGAACGAGTAGCTGCGCAAGATGCCAAGAAAACGGCGTCTATGGCAGAAGCAATGAAAAAAATGAAGAATATGCAGGGGATGCCCAGCGTAGCTGCAATGAAGAAAATGGCAGAAGCTATGCAGTCGATGAGCCCGGAAGAACTTCAGCAGGTCATGAAGCGCATGCAGGGTTCCTTATAAATTTTGATACCTTTTCTATACACTCCCTTGAAAAAGACTGCGGCTCATGCTGCGGTCTTTTTGTATAAAATGGGTTTTGTTACATTCATAACATAATAATAAATATACTTTTGAAAAAGAAAATTAAATTCTTATTATATGAAGAAAGAAGGCGTTTCGTTTTATGGCAAATACGTTGTTTTTATATGATGGGACAAAAGCATCCCGCATGACAGTGCAAATTATGGCCAGCATCGTGAGTATGAGCAGCTATCAGGTATATACGGCAGCCTCGTCTTTGGGGCAATACGGCCGCATTCTGCTGGCTGTCGGCCCGAAAACAGATTTGGCATGGGTTACAGCCGTGCTGCAGCAAGACCTTTCACAAAAGGAAATCGGCATCATCGGCGTCGACGTATCGGATACGGTATGGCAGGAGATACAAGATCGTGCCGCTACATGCACAGGGAAGTCTCTTTGTTATACAGCTTGTGTTCATACAGCGGCAGGAACAGAAGAAATTATCCAGGCCGGTGAACGGCTGCAGGCGCTGCATGCCGCTCCCGGAGAAAATGATAAAACAGTGCTGGAAGCCATCGAAACCTTTTTGCGCCAGCATACTACGTGTGCACTGGCTACGGGGCAGGGTACTGCTGTGCGGGCAACGCCGATTGAGTACCTGTATGACGAAAAGAAAATCTATCTGTTTAGTGAAGGCGGAAAAAAATTCGCCAACTTGTACCGCAATCCCCAGGTTGGGTTAGCTGTTTTTGATTCGTATGCAGGATTTGAAAAGCTGGCAGGCTTGCAGTTGACAGGAAGATGCCGTATGATAGAACCAGACGAACCCGGATACATGGCGATTGCAGCGGCAAAAGGCATTACAAAAGAGCGAATCGCTGCTATGCCGGTTATACTGCATGTTTTGGAAATTCAACTCACAGAAGCGGTCTTTTTATGGGCTGGCTTCTTAAAACACGGCAAAACAGTCCGGCAGGTGTATCGGTTCTAATATCATCTGAAAGATCATCAAGGAGGGTATTGACATGGCAGCCGTAAGTCCTATGCGAATTGTTGAAGAAAGTGCGGATAAAACAGTTATCGAAGTCACGAATAAGACAGGGAATGCGCATCTGACAAAACGAAAAATATATCCGGGAATTGATATTGTGTATTTAGATGCGCATATTCAGCAATTTTCTTGCTATGCCCAGCCGGTACCCAATGTGTTTGCTATCAATCACTGCGAAGAAGGCCGTGTGGAATGTGAATTTAAGAATGGAGAATTTTTGTATATGGGCCCCAGCGACATGTCTGTTGGCTGGCGCAGCAATGAAGAATTTTGCCATACTACGTATTTTCCCAGAGCGCATTATCATGGCCTTTCGATTGTTTTTACGATTCAAAAAGCCCAGCCTGTCGTAGATCGGATTTTGGGAGATAAGTCCTTTGATATTGCAGAATTGTGCAATCGGTTTTGCCAGGAATCGGATTTTGGCATGATTATGGAAGAGAACAAGGATATGAAACATTTATTTCAAGAGTTGTATCATGTTCCCGATTCCATACGCTATCCATACTGCCAGTTAAAAGTAGTGGAAATATTGCTGATGCTCAGTACGATTGATTGCAAAAAGCAGAAGAAAAAAGTTTGCTTTCCTCAAAATCAAGTGGAACTTGTCAAGACAATTCGTGACTATTTAGTGCAGCATATACAAGAAAAATTTACAATTGAAGAAATTTCAGAGCAGTATGCAATATCACAGACCCTGCTGAAACGTATATTTAAAGCGATATATGGGATGTCGATCCGCCAGTATTTACAGGAATATCGCGTAGAAGAAGCACAGCGTCTTTTGCTGCAGTCCAATCAAAGTATCGTAGATATCGCGATGTATGTCGGCTATTCTAATTGCAGCAAATTTTCGGCAGCCTTTAAGAAGCATACAGGCATACTGCCTAAAGATTACAGGCGCCTGCATCAGTCTGTGCAAGTATGAGCATGACAGCAGAGAAAATATATACGAAAAGAACTTGTCATGATGAAAAAAGAAATGATATTAAAAATAAATGTCGGAATGGGCTATTTTTGACCCGTTTGGAGTAGATATTTATAAGAGCAGTACGTATAATATAGATGTGGTTATCAATCTATGATGACGGCATGTATATTCTTGACAGTACACTGTAACATTACCCCTGGGAAATACCTCTCCTTCTGGAATGTGTACTGCAGAATATGTATTCGGCACGTCGAGCCAACCTCTCGGCGTGTCTTTTTTGCACAAAAAAAGAGGCACTGCTTGCTGCAGTACCCCCAATCGACAGCCTATTATGCCCAAATTACTTTCATAATGTCTTTATACGCACTTTCCAGATGTTGAATGATGTTGCGGTACAAGGCATAGACAACTTCGCCGTTTATTTCGTCCGTAGGCAGAATCAGGCATGTATCCAAAATCAAAGAGCCGTCGTTGTCGGTAAAATATTTGAATGATTTATACGTCAAATTGTATTCATTCATTAATTGAGACAAGCTTTCCAGATTTTTGCCGTTCAGTGCGTTCGGAGCGATAAAAACGCGAATCATACCGTATATGCTGTCATCGAGAATAAAAATAGTAGGGATGTTGGTGCCGTTTATAGTGAGATTGGAGCGAAAGATGGCTGAATGCAGCGAGTCATCTTCCGGTACATCTACGGTAAAATCCTGGATTTGGTGTTCATCAAGAAATTTTTTAAAGTTTTCAGCTTTTTTATTCATAAGTAGTCTCCTTTTTGTATGATACTGTCAGTATAGCATACTTGCATGTAAAATAAAATTAGGAATTAGTATCTAATGTA
>DJEN01000077.1 GCA_002431345.1 Megasphaera sp. UBA5897
TATATTGTATTGCACACGAAATAGAATGAAGACAATACAATAAAGAGACATCCAAATTCATCAAGAGCAGTAGAGGGACTGGCCCAATGACACTGCGGCAACCTACAGCATGTAAGGTGCCAATTCCAGCAGGAATCTACCTGACAGATGAGTCGCGGCAGAAGTCTATTCAAGACGTCATCTGTGTATGCAGATGACGTCTTATTTTTTATGTAAATATACTAAAGGAGTGATATATATGGCACGCATTGCAAACTACTTGACAGAACTAGTTGGGAATACGCCGCTGTTAAAATTAACCCACTTTGAAGAAACATATGCACTGCAAGCTCGTATTATCGGAAAATTGGAATATATGAATCCCTTGGGAAGTGTCAAAGACCGTGTTGCATTGGCTATGATTGACGAAGGTATCCGACAAGGTCTCATCAATGAAAAGACTGTGTTAATTGAACCGACAAGCGGGAATACCGGTATCGGCCTTGCCATGGTAGCAGCAGCCAAAAAACTAAAATTGATTTTGACGATGCCCGATACGATGAGTGTAGAACGACGCAAAATCGTAACAGCTCTCGGTGCTGAAGTTGTATTGACGCCTGGTGCGGAAGGCATGCAAGGGAGTATTCGCAAAGCCGAAGAACTTAAACGGCAGTATGGCAATGCCTTTATTCCACAACAATTTGAAAACCCAGCCAATCCGGCTATCCATCGTAAAACGACAGCCGAAGAAATATGGCGAGATACAGACGGTAAAGTAGATATTTGTATTGCCTCTGTTGGTACAGGCGGTACGATTACGGGTACAGCTGAAGGATTAAAAGCCCATAATCCAAACGTGCAAATTGTAGCTGTTGAACCAAAAGATTCAGCTGTACTTCATGGTAAGCCTGCTGGATACCATCAAATTCAAGGCATTGGTGCCGGATTTATTCCGAAGGTCTTAGATACATCCTTACTGGACGAAGTAATTGACGTATCTAATGAAGATGCTTTTGAACGGGCCAGGGAAATTGCTAAAACGGATGGATTACTTGTAGGCATATCTTCTGGTGCATCCTTACAAGCCGCTTTAGAACTTGCCAAACGAGAAGAAAATAAAGGAAAAACCATTGTCGTGTTATTACCTGATGGCGGTGAACGATATTTGTCAACACCATTATTTCATATCTAAAAGATAGGGTAATGAATATGGGGGAAATCATGAAAAGGGGGAATATGTAATGAATAAAAAACGAATTGTTTTAGCTATTGCTTTAAGTGTTACCGTAGCGGCCTCTATATTTATCAGTGGTTGCGGTAGCAAAACGGCGCAGAAAGATGGGGCGGTGACATTAACCAACGTATCGTATGATCCGACACGGGAATTATATCAGCAATATAATCCGCTGTTTCAGCAGCATTATAAAGAAAAAACAGGTAAGGATATTCAAATTATCCAGTCTCATGGCGGCTCCGGTGGTCAGGCTCGTTCAGTTATTGAAGGGAATAAAGCCGATGTTGTGACGCTGGCACTTGCTCATGATATTATGTTGATTGAAAAATCAGGATTAATTCAGCCAGGATGGCTGCAAGAATTTGATAAACAATCGTCGCCATATACATCGACCATTGTATTCTTGGTTCGTAAAGGTAACCCGAAACAAATTAAAGACTGGGACGATTTGATTAAGCCAGGTGTCAATGTCATTACGCCGGATCCTAAGAGCAGCGGTGGCGCATGTTGGAACTTCTTGGCAGCTTGGGCATATGGGCAACAGAAATTTAACAATGATGAAGCAAAGACCAAGGATTTTGTTGCCAGCTTATACAAAAACGTATCTGTCATGGATTCAGGTGCTCGCGGCGCAACGACGACGTTCGTAGAAAACGGTCAGGGCGATGTCTTAATTGCTTGGGAAAATGAAGCCATTAATTCTGTGCATCAACAGCCGAATGATTTTGAAATCGTAACGCCGAGCATTAGTATTTTAGCACAGCCGAGTGTTGCTGTCGTTTCGAGAAATGCGAAGAAAAATAAAACAACCGACGCAGCTAAAGAATATTTATCCTATTTATATTCTGATGAAGCTCAGCGAATTATTGGGAAAAACGGCTATCGACCGTCCAATCCGGATATTTTAAAAGAATTTGCAGATACTTTTAATTTACAGGTAAAACTGGTAACGATTGATGATTTTGGTGGCTGGGATAAAGCATACGATACGTTCTTTCATGACGGTGCTGTGTTTGATCAGATTATGGAAACAGTCAATGCCAAGTAAGGAGTGAACTAGATAAAATGCGTACATGGTTTCATCGACAACAACATACAAGCCGTGTCATACCGGGATTTGGTTTGACCATGGGCATTTCAGTGACGATGATGTCCCTATTGGTTTTCATTCCTTTGGCGTCTGTCTTAGCTTATTCATTACATCTTGATGCAAAAGATTTTCTAAAATTGATTACCAATGATGGTATACGAAATTCCTTTGTCACCAGTATTTCTTGTTCCCTCATTGCGGCATTGATCAATTGCGTATTTGGCCTGATTTTGGCTTGGGTACTGGTGCGATACGAATTTACAGGGAAAAAATTGCTCAACGGTTTGATTGAACTGCCTTTTGCACTGCCGACGGCTGTCGCCGGGATTACCCTGTCCAAATTATATGCTGATACAGGCTGGCTGGGAGCGCCTTTTGCGCAGGCTGGCATTGCCATTGCCTATACGAAAATCGGCTTGACTATTGCTTTGATTTTTGTGGGTATTCCCTATGCAGTTCGTTCGATTCAGCCTGTATTAGAAAAATTAGATCCATCGTACGAAGAAGCCGGCAACATGTTGGGAGCAGGATCGCTTACAATCTTTCGGCGGATTATCTTGCCGGAATTGCGTCCAGCTATTTTGACAGGATTTGGCTTGGCTTTTGCTCGTGGCTTGGGAGAATACGGCAGTGTTATTTATATTGCCGGCAACAGTGCCAAGAATCAGACTCAAGTCGTTTCGTACGTGATTATGCAGAAATTAAACTATGTAGACTACGCCAGCGCGACAGCCATTGCTTTAGCGATGTTGATCATTGCCTTTGCTGTACTGTTTGCCATTAATGTTGTACAAATACGACAGGCTGCGCGGACAGTCTAGAAAGGGAGGGAAACAATGAAACGAAGTAAAACAGAACGAGTACTGATTGCAGTCAGTGTCTTGTTTATTGTCGTCATGTTGATAATCCCTTTGATTTCGGTTGTGTATAATTCGTTGCAGCGCGGTTTTGCTTTTTATGTCGAATCCTTGACAACGGACTATGTTGTATCAGCCTTGGAAGTCACTTTGCTGGCAACTATCATTGCCTTAGTTATTAATACCTTTTTTGGCATTACGGCAGCTTGGGCGATTACGAAATTTGATTTTCCTGGTAAACATATTATGACTACCTTGGTAGATATACCCTTTTCGATTTCACCGGTTATCGCCGGCTTGGCTTTCATTATGACCTTTGGCCGTATGGGTTGGGCTATGCCGTATATTGATGAATTATCAGAATGGCTGGGCACGGATATTCAAATTGTCTTTGCCCTTCCAGGTGTTATTTTGGCAACGATTTTCGTCACGTTCCCTTTTGTATTTCGAGAAATTATGCCGGTATTGAGTGCCAGCGGGCGAGATGAAGAAGAAGCTGCTGCTTTAATGGGTGCCAGCGGCTGGATGATTTTCTTTAAAATTACATTACCGCAAATGAAATGGGCCTTATTATATGGTGTCATCCTTTGTACAGCCAGAGCTCTTGGGGAATTTGGTGCAGTTAGTGCCTTGTCCAAGACGCGAGGCGAAACGTTTACACTTCCCTTGGAAATTGATGCACTGTATCAGTCTGGTATGGCCGATTCGATTACGGCAGCTTTTTCCGTATCATCTCTTTTGGTAATACTTGCCGTTATCGTCTTATTGCTGCGGACGTTTATTGAGTATAAAGCCAAAAAAAATTCGATATAAAAGGAGGATTTACGCATGTACGTAGCGATGAAACATATAGAAAAACATTATGGCGACTTTAAAGCGTCTGATGATGTCAATTTTGGCATAGAAAAAGGAAAACTTGTCGCCCTCTTAGGTCCTAGCGGCAGCGGTAAAACGACGATTCTGCGCATGCTTGCAGGCCTTGAATATCCCGACAGCGGTGATATTTGGATTCACGATCAGCGCATGAATGATGTACCGCCTGCCAAGAGAGGCATTGGTTTTGTCTTTCAAAACTATGCCTTATTCCGGTATATGACCGTATTTGACAATATTGCCTTTGGTCTAACCATTCAAAAGAAACCGGCCAAAGAAATTCGCGAACGTGTCCATTATTTAATTCATTTGGTTGGATTGTCCGGTATGGCAGATCGCTATCCCAATCAGCTTTCCGGCGGCCAGCGGCAGCGTGTGGCTTTTGCCAGGGCGTTAGCTCCTAATCCGCAGGTCCTGCTGCTGGATGAACCGTTTGCGGCCATTGATGCCAAAGTGCGGCAGGGACTTCGCAACTGGCTGAAAGAAACGATTCACCGTGTTGGCATAACGAGTATTTTTGTTACGCATGACCAGGAAGAAGCCGTCGAGGTAGCCGATGAAATTATTGTGACAAATCACGGGCGCGTCGAACAAGTCGGCACGCCGCAGGAAATATATAAAACTCCGCAGACGCCGTTTGTTGCTCAATTTATAGGCAATTCCACTATTGTGAACAATTATAGCCAGCTAAACGGATTTGCCTTTATTCCGGGAGCCGACCAGGCCGTTATCCGACCGGAATTTGTCAAAATATATAAAATGGGAACGCTGCAGCAATACGGCAGTGCCGCTGAAGAAGGCACGGTCGAAACTATCGTGTTCCGCGGCAATCATCTGGATGTTTCCATTCGCATCAAAGGATTGCTGGTTCATGGTGAATACTCGATGGATGCGGCACCGCTGGCTGTCGGAGAAACAGTACAGGTGCTGATTTACCGGCTATACATTTTTGATAAAGAACGAACGTATCTGACCGAAAACGGTGCAATGAAGGCTGGTAACGTATTTTATATTTAAAGGAGGACATAAGGGTGCAGATAGAAAAGCGGCAAATTCTTCATACAGATGTTTTGATTATTGGTGGCGGTACGGCGGGGTGTTATGCGGCACTGACGTTGCATGAACGAACCCATGCCAACGTCATTATTGCAGAAAAGGCCAATATACGGCGCAGCGGCTGTCTGGCAGCAGGCGTGAATGCCCTGAATGCCTATATTACCAAAGGCCATACGCCGCAGTTTTATGTTGATTATGCCAAAAAGGATGCAGAAGGGATTGTACGCGATGACTTGCTGTTGTCCATGGCAAAACGCTTGAATGCCGTAACCCGCCGCTTAGAAGAATTGGGCCTTGTTATTCTCAAAGATGAACAGGGAGAATATGTTACGCGCGGCAGCCGCAATATCAAAATCAACGGGGAAAATATCAAGACGATTTTGGCGGATGCCGTGAAGAAGCTGGAACGGGTGCAGGTCATCAATCATTTGAATATTACGGACTATCTTGTCAAAGATAACCGTATATTAGGCGCTTTTGGCTTTCGTATTACCGACGGCACGGCGTATGAAATTCGTGCCAAAGCCGTAATTTGTACTACTGGCGGCGCGTCCGGCTTATACCGGCCCAATAATCCGGGATTTTCCCGGCATAAAATGTGGTATTCCCCCTTTAATACAGGTGCCGGCTATGCCATGGGGATTCGGGCCGGTGCAGAAATGACGACTTTTGAAATGCGTTTCATTGCCCTGCGGTGCAAAGATACGATTGCGCCGACGGGAACCATTGCCCAAGGGGTAGGTGCCAAACAAGTCAATTCCCGCGGCGAAGTGTATGAAACGCACTATGGTCTGACGACATCACAGCGCCTGTACGGCACAGTCAAGGAAACGCAGGAAGGCCGCGGGCCATGCTACTTGCAGACAAAAGGCATTACGCCGCAGCAGGATGCGGCATTATACAAAGCGTATTTGAACATGGCTCCCAGCCAAACGCTGAAATGGATAGAAGACGGAAAAAAGCCCAGCCAGCAGAATGTAGAAATCGAAGGGACAGAGCCTTATGTAGTAGGCGGGCATACAGCCAGCGGCTATTGGGTTGATACGCAGCGGGAAACGACAATTCACAATCTCTATGCTGCCGGCGACGTAGCTGGCGGCTGTCCGCAAAAATATGTTACCGGTGCATTGGCAGAAGGGGAAATTGCGGCCCAGGCGATTGCCAAAAGTTTGGCACTGCAGGAAGAAGTCCTGCTGCCTAAAGAAGAAGAACAAGCGCTTCTTAAAGAAAAAATCAACGAATATACTGGTTATTTGCAACAGGACAGCGCATTTTTTACGACAGAACAATTAGAAGAAGCGATGCAGAAAATCATGGATACCTATGCCGGCGGTATTGGCAGTCAGTATCAATACAATGAAAAACAGCTGGCATTGGCCAAAGAAAAAATTGCGCAGATTGAAGCACTCAGCCAGCATCTTCATGCAGATACGCTGCATGAGCTGATGTTTATATATGAATTGAAAGACAGACTGACAGTCTGCCAGGTATTAATTGCCCATCTGAAAGCTCGCAAAGAGACAAGATGGCACTGCTTTGCCGAAAATCTTGATTATCCGGAAAAGCGAAGCGAATGGCTGAAATATGTCAATTCCAAACAGATAGACGGGACGATTCATATGATCTATCGAGACCTTGTACAAGGAGATGTACGTTATGAGCATACGCATTAAGCAAGAAACGTGTATTGGCTGCGGTCAATGCATCGATGTGTGTCCGGGCAGTTTGATTGGCCGGGGCAAAGACGGCAAGGCACAGATGCAGTACCCCAAGGACTGCTGGGGCTGTGTATCCTGCGTCAAAGAGTGTCCTGTCGGAGCTATTGATTTTTATCTTGGTGCCGATATGGGCGGCCGCGGCAGTACTATGCATACCGTCAAAGAAGGCCGCTTCACCCATTGGTGCATTCAGCTGCCGACAGGAGAAGAGAAAACGATTACTGTCGACGCAAAAGAAGCAAATACATATTGATTATTGGGAGGTATATTATGAGTGAACTATCTCATCTCGACAAGTTAGAGGCAGAAGCCATCTATATTATTCGCGAAGTAGCGGCAGAATGTGAAAAACCGGTCATGCTTTATTCCATAGGTAAAGACAGCTCGGTTATGCTTCATTTGGCCCGCAAGGCATTTTACCCGGAAAAACCGCCATTTCCGTTTTTGCATGTCAATACGACATGGAAATTTAAAGAAATGATTCGGTTCCGTGATGAAACGATGAAAAAATATGGTTTGCAGTTTATTGAATATATTAATCAGGAAGGCGTTAAACAAGGCGTTAATCCTTTTGATTACGGTGCAGCCTATACAGATATTATGAAAACACAGGCATTAAAACAGGCACTCCATAAATATGGATTTACAGCTGCTTTTGGTGGTGGCCGTCGAGATGAAGAAAAATCTCGTGCCAAAGAACGAATTTTTTCGTTCCGGAATGAAGCCCAGGCTTGGGATCCGAAAAATCAGCGTCCAGAAATGTGGAAATTGTATAATACTCATATTCATAAGGGAGAAAGTATGCGGGTATTCCCAATCTCCAACTGGACTGAAAAAGATATTTGGCAATATATTAAACGAGAACATATCGATATTGTATCCTTGTATTTTGCCAAAGAACGTCCTTGCGTTTATCGAGACGGCAATATCATTATGGTTGATGATGACCGCATGCGCCTCAAACCAGGCGAAAAAATCATGCATAAAAAAATCCGCTTCCGCACACTGGGCTGTTACCCGCTGACGGGCGGCATTGAATCCAATGCGGATACACTGGATGCGATTATTGATGAAACATTGAGTGCCGTATCATCCGAACGAACAAGCCGGGTTATTGATAAAGAAGCTGCCGGCAGTATGGAACGCAGAAAGAGAGAGGGGTATTTCTAAGATGAACAGAAACGGAAATGGATTATTAAAATTTATTACATGCGGCAGCGTCGATGACGGCAAATCGACATTGATTGGCCATTTGCTGTATGATGCCAAGCTGTTATATGCGGATCAGAAAAAAGCACTGGAATTAGAAAGCAAAGTCGGCAGTCGTGGCGGTGCCATTGATTACTCCTTGTTGTTAGATGGATTGATGGCTGAACGGGAACAGGGCATTACCATTGATGTTGCTTATCGGTATTTTAGTACAGATAATCGCAGTTTTATCGTAGCCGATACACCGGGGCATGAAGAATATACGCGTAATATGGCTGTTGGTGCGTCCTTTGCAGATTTAGCAATTATCTTGTTGGATGCAACCAAAGGCGTGCTGGTGCAAACACGCCGTCATGCCCGTATTTGTGCTCTCATGGGGATTCAGTATTTTGTTTTTGCTGTCAATAAGATGGATTTGGCAAAGTATAGTGAAGCTCGTTTCCATGAAATCGCGGCACAAATTGAAGAACTGCACCAAGAATTGGGATTGAAGCATGTCATTTTGATTCCTGTATCGGCAACAGAAGGGGACAATGTAACGAAATCGTCTGAAAACATGCCATGGTATCAAGGCCCTACTATCCTACAGTATTTGGAAAACGTCAATGTAGAAGAAAACCAGGAAGAAGGATTCTGCCTGCCGATTCAGCGTGTTTGCCGTCCGAATCATACGTTCCGCGGTTTCCAAGGGGAAATTGAAAGCGGTAGCCTTGCTGTAGGAGATACGATTACAACCCTTCCTAGCCGGGAAGAAGCTAAAGTTAAATCAATTCTCATTGGTTTTGATACGAAGCAAAAAGCCGTGAAGGGACAGCCTGTCAATGTACAGCTGGACAGAGAAGTGGACGTGTCCCGCGGCTGTGTATTTACCAAACAGACAGACATACCGCTCAGCCAAAAGATTACAGCTACCCTGCTTTGGATGGACGATGAAGATTTGATTATAGGCAAAGAATATCTCGTAAAAGTAGGCACCAAGGAAATTGTCGGCGTGCTGACGGATATCAAACACAAAATAGATGTGAACACCGGCGACTATTTGGCAGCTACGCATTTGACAAAAAATGAAATGGCTGTCTGCACGATTTTTGTACAAGAACCGATTGTCGTTGACGTCTTTTCACATCACCGTACACTTGGTGAACTGATTCTTATTGACCGCATCACCAATATGACATCGGCCTGCGGCGTCGTTATTGATACCAATGACAACAACACAGACGATACTTTTGCAGATGGTGAGCTCAAGGGACGCGGTGATATGTTTGAAGAGTTCTTCTACGGCATGCAAAGTCTGAACATCAATAAAGTCAAACCGGCACCGCATCAATACCACGTAGGAGATAAAATCCCTGTCACAGGGAAAACATATGCATATCCGCATGACTTTGACTGCTTGATTCTTCGGGATCAGGTAGCTGTAGAAGTCAGAAACGATCGGATTCAAGCCATTCGTTCGCTTCATGAGTATACGTATACAGGCATGCCGTTAATTAATGGCCGCGGCTTTGCCATTCAAGTCGATAGTCCGGCTGCTTTTGCTCAATTCATGAAGGAATATCAGCAAACAGGCGAAAATCCGGATGCAGAATTATTTGAAACGTGGATGGATTTTGACATGTACCGCTCTATTAAATTCCAAAATGATTTTTAATACATAAGATACGTATTGTGCATACAGCATGGGCAGCCCTAAAGAATCTGTCGCGTTGTGCGGCAGCTCTTTTAGGGCTGCTTTGTTATCTGTACGATAAACAATCCCTATGACAGAAGAACTGCATGATAAATAGAGCGGATAGAAGAGTGCAGTGTAAGAAAAAACGAATTTGCATTGCACATATCTGTATAAAATCACTGTGAATGATTCATAAACATACTGCAATTATAACGAATACATGGCATGCATTTACAAAAATATTGCTAATTTATTATGGAAATATACAAAATTTATATAAAAATAAAAATACATAAAAAATAAATAAAAATCATAAATTAAAATAAAAATATTAACACGTAAAACGCATAATGTCGCACGAGTATTTTTTATTTTATATAAAAATATAACTTTTTACAGTACAGAGGCATATGTGCATAGTTGACATGCTTAATCAATGGTGCTAAATTAGCATTTACAAAGCAGAAGCAATACGGATTTTGCAAGGCATTAGTTATCATACCAGTACATAACATAATTTTTTTCAAGCACCGTATTTGCGAATGACTTTGTATACTTGTTTAATAGGAGGAATTAGTCATGAATGGTGCTGTTTTAGTAGTATGTGCTATGGTCATTCTGGCAGTAGCGTATCGTTTTTACGGCAGATGGCTGGCTAAAACGTGGGGCATTGACCCGAATGCGTTAACACCGGCTCATCGTCTGCAGGACGGACAGGATTATACGCCGTCTTCTAAGTTTACTGTATTTGCCAATCAGTTTTCATCTATTACGGGTGCCGGTCCTGTAACGGGTCCGATTATTGCCGCTGCCTACGGCTGGCTGCCGGCTTTCTTATGGCTTATGTTTGGCTGTGTTTTCTTTGGTGCCGTACAAGACTTTACTGCGTTGTATGCATCCATGAAAAACGACGGCAAATCGATGGGTGTATTGATTGAAAAGTATATCGGCAAAACAGGACGCCGGTTATTCTTATTATTCTGCTGGGTATTCAGTCTTCTTGTTATTGCCGCATTCGGTGATATTGTTGCCAAGACATTCAACGGCTTTGCCAAAGATGGTTCGCTGCTTTTGCCGAACGCAGCAGCAGCATCTATTTCTATGCTGTTCATTTTCGTCGCTATCGCATTTGGCCTGTATATCAAAAAATTCAAACCGAGCGAACCGGTTCGTTTTGTCATTGCCATCATTTTGTTGATTGCTATGCTGTATGTAGGCATTGACCTGCCGATTTATCTAGGTGCCAGCACTTGGCTTACGATTATTTTTGTATACATTTTCTTTGCTTCTATCATGCCGATGTGGCTTTTAAAACAGCCACGTGACTACATCAGTGCATTCTTGCTGTTAATGATGATTGCCGGCGGTGTCATTGGTATTTTCGTTGCACAGCCAACCATGAATATGCCTGCGTTTACACAGTTTAATGTCGGCGGGAAAGATTTGTTCCCGATTTTGTTCATTACCATCGCCTGCGGCGCCGTTTCCGGCTTCCACAGCTTGGTATCTTCCGGTACGTCTTCCAAAACATTGGATAACGAAAAAGACTGTGTGTTTGTCGGTTATGGTTCCATGTGCGTAGAATCTGTATTAGGCGTTGTATCCTTGGTTATTGCCTGCGCAGCTGCTTCAAATGGCCATGTGGCACAAGGTACGCCGTTCCAGATTTTCTCTGGTGCCGTTTCTGGATTCTTTACGATGTTTGGCCTTTCTCAGACTGCTTCTGCCTGTGTCATGACGATGTGCGTTTCGGCATTGGCATTGACCACGTTGGATGCCGTTGGCCGTATTGGCCGTATGTCTTTCCAGGAATTATTTGCCGTAGATGAAGGCGAAGAAATGAATGCCATCCAGAAAATCTGCGTCAATAAATATGTGGCAACAATTATTACATTGGCATTAGGTTACTTGCTCTGCTTAGGCGGTTACATGAATATTTGGCCGTTGTTTGGCTCAGCAAACCAGCTTTTAGCTGCCATGGTATTGATTTGCCTGACTGTATTCTTGAAAATGACAGGCCGTAAGAGCTGGATGCTGTACGCTCCTATGGTTATCATGTTCTGCGTTACAATGACGGCACTTGCCGAATCTGCATACGCATTAGTTATTAAAATTGCATCGGGCAACTGGACGGTTCTGATTGAAGGCTTGCAGTTTGTTCTTGCCATTGCGCTGATGGTACTGGCTATTTCTATTGCCTACCACTGCGGCAGAGAATTGAAAAAAGCAGGTCATACAGAAGAAAAAGTACAACCGACAGCCAATCATTAAGTAGATAATAATGTAATATAACAAAAGCCAGTCTTGAGAAAATTTTCTCAGGCTGGCTTTTTGCTGAATCAATAAAAAAAAGATGTAAAACAACGCTTTTGGCTAGTATATTATATACATACGCTGCCTATAGGCGTTTTTGGTTTTTCCGCTGCAGTTTGAAATCAATTGTCATGCTGCAAACTATGTACTTGAAAGGACAGAATAAAAAGGCTGCAGCAAGATTTTCATTTTGCTGCAGCTCGTTTTGTTTATCTGGCAGTTAGTCTTTAAAATACGGTTTAAAGACAGAGCGATTCGGTTCTTTATGAACTTTTTTTTCTGTGCGCCGATAGTCTTGTCCGTTTTCGCTGCGGTTCCTGGAGTTAGGTGAGAAATGGCGGCGTTTGGTAAAACGACGTTCTCCATCTCGTTGTTCTCCGCTGCGGCGGGGACGGCGGTCATTGCGGCGTCCTTGCGGACGACGGGCATGACGGACACGAAGAGGGGCTTCTTCCGTGATTTTGACTGGTGTCATATCCGGTTCTTTGGTAAGCAGCTTGATAGCGGCAGAAAGCAAAGCTACAGAATCAAAATGGGTGAGCAGTTCTTCTGCATTGGCGCGGTATGTAACAGCGCTTTCATCTTCCGTAGCGGCGACGAGTCGGCGGATTGCTGCCTGCTGTGCACCTTCCAGCACTTCTGAAAACGTCGGCGCTTTACGGCGGGCAATACGGCGTTTGATAAGCCGTTCAATAGCACGCAGATGTTCGATTTCACGAGGAATGACAAATGTCGTCGCTTCACCGCTTTGTCCGGCACGGCCTGTCCGGCCTACACGGTGTACATAGCTTTCCGGATCTTGCGGCAGGTCATAGTTAAAGACGTGTGTCACGCCGCTGATGTCCAGACCGCGGGCTGCTACGTCAGTAGCAACGAGAATATCAATTGTCTTTTCGCGGAACTGACGGATGACGGAATCACGTTTAGCCTGCGTTAAATCGCCATGAATGCCTTCAGCAGAATAGCCGCGCTTTTTCAATGCTTCTGATACTTCATCGACGCGGCGCTTGGTGCGGACGAAAATAATTGCCAAATCCGGTTCCTGCAAATCAAGAAGCCGGCACAGGATATCAAATTTTTGACGGTCCGGCACTTCAATGTAAGACTGTTCAATCAGGTCAATCGTAACTTCCTTAGCTTTCATGCGGACGATTTCCGGATCGTGGAGAAATGTTTCAGCCAGTGTCTGAATCGGCTTGGGCATGGTAGCCGAGAACAACAGCGTCTGCCGCGTATCCGGTGTAGCTGCCATAATCAAGTTAATATCTTCAATAAAGCCCATGTCGAGCATTTCGTCGGCTTCATCTAAAACAATCGTAGATAAGTGGCTGAGACTGATTGTGCCGCGTTTCATATGGTCAATAAGACGTCCCGGCGTGGCAACGACAATTTGCGGGCATTTGCGCAGACGGCGCAGCTGGCGTTCCATATCCTGGCCGCCGTAAATGGGAATCGTCTGGATAGGGGTAAACTGTGCCAAATGATTTAATTCTTCGGCTACCTGCATAGCCAGTTCACGCGTCGGCGATAAAATAACGGCCTGAATATCTTTGGTCGGTTCAGCCGCTAAAATTTTTTCCAATACAGGAATACCGTATGCAGCGGTTTTGCCTGTACCAGTCTGCGCCTGGCCAATCATATCTTTACCGGCCAGTGCTACCGGAATGGCACCGGCTTGGATGGGGGTAGGTTCTTCAAAGCCCATTTCATTCAGTGCCTGGATAATCACGTCGCTAATATTTAAATTTTGGAATTTTTCTAACATGGAATCCTCCTTTTGTATAACTTTTTTATTATATCATCGCTATGGGCAAAAAGATAGGGCAAACCATGATTAGATATGAATTTTGCCGGCCAAAAACAACCAGCGCATCTAAAACATACGCTGCCAAGGGCGGCACAGCATGAACGATGTGATAAAAAATAATACAATCCATGGAGACTTTTGGCGAAAAAGACTGTATATACTGATAGAAAATATCGTATTTTTAGATAGGTGGATGAAGATTTTGGAAGTACAGCGTGTATAGAAACGGTAAAAAAACGGGATATTTGCTAAAACCAGCGTAA
>DJEN01000034.1 GCA_002431345.1 Megasphaera sp. UBA5897
GTGCCAAAATGGCTTTTTGCAGTGCAGCCGCTTCTCCGGAAAGGTGCGCTTTAGTCAGTGCATCGATGTATGCACGGCTGATGCCTTCCGTTACTTCGCCTTCGTTATCGATGCCAATCGAATCCAGCCATTTGGCAATCGCATCATGCAAAGTTCCCGTTACCAGCGGCAATAATTGCTGTGATTTCGCGCGAATCGCATCACGCTGTTGATCCATAGACAGCGACATGCCCAGTGCAAATTCAGCATTATCTTCAAATACGGAGTTAGACCATGCCGGACCAAAGCCTTCTGCATTCGTCGTGTACGGCAGACTCGGCATAGCGGCGCCCCAAGCCTGTGTACAGCCTGTCGCATTGGCTACCAGCATCCGCGGGCCAAAGAGCTGCGTCAGGATTTTCATATACGCTGTTTCCGCACACCCGGCACATGCACCGGAGAATTCCAACAACGGCTGCTGGAATTGGCTGCCTTTGACAGAGAACTTATCCAGTTCTGTTTGTTTCGGCTGCAAAGTCTGGGCATAGTCCCAGTTATCTTGTTCATGCCGCTGTGTATCCAGCGGTTTCATAACCAAGGCTTTGTCTTTAGCCGGACAAACATTGACGCAGGTTTCACAACTATAGCAGTCAAGGGGGGATACCTGCATGCGGAATGCATAGCCTTCCATGCCTTTGCCGCTCGCTTTTTTAGTTGTAAAACCGCTGGGAGCCGCTTTTGCTTCGCGTTCATTCAGCAAATACGGGCGAATCGCCGCATGGGGACATACGAGCGAACACCGGTTGCATTGAATACAATTTTCAGGAATCCACTGCGGTACTGTCGAAGCAATGCCCCGTTTTTCATATTTCGTAGAGCTGAGCGGATAAGAGCCGTCTGCATAGGGGACAAATTCACTGACCGGAATCGTATCGCCGAGCTGTGCGTTAGCCGGTTCTACAATTTTCTTGATAAAATCCGGTACCGTTTTTTCTGTTTTAGGTGCATCGTCCGGGAGATTTTTCCATGAAATAGGCACATCAATGGCGGTGATACCTTTAATGCCTTCATCCACAGCAGCTTGGTTCATCGCAATGACTTGTTCGCCTTTGGCCAGATACGTCTTAGCAATGGCGTCTTTCATATATTTGACAGCATGATCTATCGGCAGTATATGCGTCAATTGGAAAAAGGCTGCCTGCAGCACTGTATTGGTCCGATTGCTGCCCAAGCCGATTTCTTCTGCAATTTTCGTGGCATCAATCGTATAAAAACGTATTTTCTTTTCTGCCAGCTGCCGTTTTACTTTATTACTCAAATGCCGTTCTAATTCTTCCCCTTTCCAGCTGCAGTTGAGGAGGAAAATGCCCCCTTCTTTTACTTCACTGACAATATCATACGAATCCATATATGCCTGTTTATGGCATGCCAGGAAATCAGCTTCTTTAATATAATATGTAGCCCGAATCGGATGTTTGCCAAACCGCAAATGTGATTTAGTGACGCCGCCGGATTTTTTCGTATCGTATTCAAAATATGCCTGTACATACATATCCGTATTATCGCCAATAATTTTGATAGAATTTTTATTGGCACCTACTGTGCCATCTGAGCCAAATCCCCAGAACTTGCAATTAACCGTTCCTTCTGTATGAATCGCAATGGGAACATCCGGAATCGAAAGATGCGTAACATCGTCGATAATGCCCAAGGTAAAATGATTTTTCGGCTGCAGGGAAATCATATTTCTAAACACAGCATGAATAGATGCAGGCGGTACATCTTTGGAGGACAAACCATACCGGCAGGCTAATACGGACACTTTTTTGTCAGCATGCTGCATAGCCGCGCAAATATCTTCATACAGCGGTTCTCCCAATGCGCCCGGTTCTTTCGTCCGGTCCATGACCGTAATGCATTTCACCGTATTCGGCAGTGACTGGAAGAAATGATGCAGTGAAAACGGCCGGTACAGATGAACTTGTATATACCCGACTTTCTTGCCTTCTTTATTCAGGGCATCAATCGTTTCTTCAATCGCCCCTGTCACAGAACCCATCGCCACAATAACGTATTCGGCATCTTCTGCCCCATAATAGTTAAAGAGTTTATACGTTCGTCCTGTCAGTTCACTGATTTTATCCATATACGATTCTACAATATACGGCAGGCGGTCATACCAGCTGTTGCTGGCTTCACGCGACTGGAAAAACATATCCGGATTGGTAACGGTACTGCGCATGACAGGATGTTCCGGGTTCAGTCCATGATGTTTGAAATCATACAATGCATCCCGATCTATCAGTTTGCCCAGTTCTTCTTCCGGCAGCATATGAATTTTTTGAATTTCATGCGATGTACGGAATCCGTCGAAGAAATGCATAAAAGGAACATGTCCCTTGATAGTCGATAGATGCGCTACTGCTGCCAAATCAGCACATTCCTGGACGCTGGCACTACAAAGCATTGCAAATCCCGTGTTACGGCAGCCCATGACATCTGAATGGTCGCCAAAAATAGACATCGTATGGGTCCCGACTGTACGTGCCGCAATATGCAGAACTACTGGTTTTAGTTCTCCGGCTAATCGGTGCATGACCGGAATCATCAGCATCAAGCCTTGCGAAGCCGTAAAGGAAGAACACAAGCTTCCTGCTTCGGCTGCACCGTGAACAGCCCCAATAGCACCGGCTTCTGACTGCATTTCGACCAATTTGACAGGTTGTCCAAAAAGATTTTTACGGCCGTTGGCAGCCCACACATCCACGTGCTCTGCCATAGGGGACGACGGGGTAATCGGATAAATAGTAGCAACTTCTGTAAAAGCATACGCCACCTGAGCCGTTGCTTCGTTGCCATCTAATGTTCTCGTAATTTGTTTAATCATAGTAAACACTCCTTTATCATGACATAGACAAAAACGATATAAAGGTGCATGCGCTTTTTTCGTATAACGTTTAACGTTTCCTTTACCTTAAGTATATTCTCATTTATTATAAATGTCAAGAATAGTAAATATACTTTTTGGTCATAGAAAGTCGTTGTAAAACGATATAGCCGCATATACCCGCCGCTGTATGTGCATTCTTCTGACAACATGGCTTTACACAAAAAAAATAACATCCATATATATGGATGTTATTTTTGTAATTTGTTTTTTTTCATACACCGGCGCCGCCACCAGATAATGCCGTAAATACCGGATACGCATATGATCAAAATGAGAAGCCTTCCCCAGTGTTCCTGAATACGCAGTAAGTCATGACCTAGCCAAACTTCAACAATAACAGCCGGTATCTTGCCAAGCGCATTCGCAATGAAATGATCTTTATAAGAAATATGGCTCAATGCACTAAATGCCGTTACAACGACATTGGGTGAATACGGAATAGCCCGGCCAAACATAATCGTGCGAATACAGCTGTAAGAATCTAGTTTTTCCAGCATATTACTGCGGCTAATGACTTTTTTGGCCTGATTGCGCAGCAGTGTTCGTGTCAGGTGAAAGCTGATTTCAATGCCTAATACTTCACCTATCCAAGAAATAATAATTCCTGGTATCAAGCCAAAAATAATCCCATTTACTGTTAAAAACGGAATAGAAGGCAGGCCGATTGCATTCACAAACGCAATCATAAAAATACTGACACCAATAGCAGCTATGCCAAAAGAGGAAATATATTCCGTCAGCCCATCTAAATCACCTTGAATCGTAAGATGCCACATGGTGGAATAAAATTCCGGCAGCATTAGCTGAATAAACCATAAAATAAGGACGACTCCCAGAACCCCACAGATTCGTAATGTCCATCCTAACGTTTTATCCGTCATACAAATGTTGTCCTCATGAAAAAATTTAATATACCGTACCCATTATTATACCATATTTAATTCATCTTGACAGGTAGCAATTTTCACTTTTTCTATTTTTCCCATATTTTGACTCATAGCAATAAAATCTTCCATTTTTTCCAACGCCATGCCGCTGTCTATCAGCTCTCTGGCTCGTGTAATGCCGGCAGCCAGCGTCAAAGACGCTCCGCCAATATATAATCCGGCACCGGCATTCAGCAAAATAGCCGTACGGCAGGGGCCCATTTCTCCACGAAGAACCCGTCGTGTCATGGCTGCATTTTCTGTTGGCGTTCCTCCCTGCAGTTCCCGTACATCACAGCGCTGCAAAGAAAATTGTTCCGGACAAATTTCATAGGTTTTATATTGCCCATCTGCAAATTCACAGATACGTGTATTTGCCGCAGCCGACAGCTCATCGGTTCCGTCCTGGCCATATACGACCATTCCTTTTTGCACGCCCAGACGGGACAATACATGGGCCATGGGTTCAACCCAGTCCGCTTGACTGACACCCAATACTTGTCTGGTAATAGGTGCCGGATTGCTGATAGAACGGAGCCTGTCCCATACCGTTTCTATGCCCAACTGCCGCTGCAGTGTATCTACTTGTTTCATCGTGTAGTAATAATACCGGGTATAAAAATAGCAAAGTCCAATTTGCCGCACCATATCACAGCAGCTTTCCGGACTGAGAAATATATTGGCCCCCAAGGCTTCCAGCACATCGGCAGAACCGCTGCGGGACGCTTTTGCCCGCGTACCGTGTTTGGCTACAGCTACCCCGCCGGCAGCAATAACAAAAGATGCCGTCGTTGAAATATTAAATGTTTTGACCGTTCCTCCGCCAGTACCCACAATATCAAACAAATTTCCAGCGTAATGTACAGGCCGACTGTACTGCCGCATGGCTGCAGCCATCGCAAATAATTCTGATTCCGTTACCCCTTTCGTTGCTAATGCCGCCAGCAATGCGCTCAGCTGAACATCTTCTGCACGTCCTTTTATTATGCTGGACACCATATACGCACAATCCCGTTCAGATATTTCTTGATGATTGATAACTTTCTGCAAAATACACCGCAGCATACCCCTCACCTCCTGTTCACCGTCTATGCCGTTATCTTATATAATGTATTCATATCTATTATATCATAATTATTGTATTACAGCTACCAACTGCTGCTATTTACGGCCAATGCAGCCGTCACAGGAGAAATCGTTTGCGCTTAGGTCATATTCGGTAAACGATTTATATTTTTCATACTTCAAAAAATATACGAAAAAAGCTGCGCATACAAGAAAATATCCGTAATGCAGCAGCTTCTGTTTCTCGCCGTATTCAGCCCATCCGTTATTTACTTAAAATCTTTTCAACAGCCTGCGGTTTATGTTCCATCATATGCGTATAGCCGGGACGAATGTCTGCTTTTAAAACGACTTCCATCCGGATGCCTTTTTCAGCAAAATAAAACGTCGCTTTCTTAACCGCTGCCATAACGTCATCCCATTCACCTTCAATTTCGGTGAACATGGAATTGGTCCGGCACGGCAGGCCTGATTCACGAATAATACGAACAATTTCAGCTACATACGGAGCAAATTCATCACCTGTGCCGCATGGCGCTATGGCTACAGCTACTAGTGTATTCATCATTATTCCTCCTCAATCATAAAGGGATTCATACTTATATCTGCGGCAGTTGCTTTATATAATTCATCCAAAAAATATTGCTGGAATGAACCTGTTCCTTCTGCTTTAGCACCTGCCCGTTTTCCAGCTAAATTATACACAGCCGCTCCGGTTGCCGCAGCAATAAACGGATCTGCAGCAGCCGCATAAACAGCCATGACGCCGCCTAATGAACAGCCTGAGCCGGTGACACACGTCATCATGGGCGAGCCGCCATACGAAATCAGTGTATGCGTACCGTCCGTGATAAGATCTTCCGATCCGGATACAGCAACAGCACCGCCGGTCCATCTTGCCAATGCTTTTGCAGCGTCTTTTGCCGCTATGACCGTATCCGTAGAATCTACGCCGCGCACATTTGAATTCTGCTGGCCCCCATGAAGTTTCCACAGCCCTGCCAACGCAATAACTTCTGATGCATTGCCGCGAATAATAGACGGTTTGGTTTCTTTGCACTGCAAGAGCAGTTTGGTTCGTAAGTCACCTACACCGATAGCAACTGGATCTAAGACCCAAGGCTTATGCAATTCATGGAGTGTTTTTGCCGTAGCCGGCACAGTTTCGTCATAGATAGGCAGCAGGGTCCCTACATTAATGTACATGGAACTGCCTATTTTTGCCATACTTATGCCTTCATCCGGCAAATACACCATAGCGGCTGAACCGCCAACAGCCAACTGTGCATTAGCTACAAAATTAATCGTTACCGTATTGGTAATAGACGGTGCCAACGGCGTGGTTGTCTTTACCTGCTGCACCGCAGCGGCTATTTTTTCTTGTATATCTTTCGCATTCATCTGTAAATCACCTCTTTTGTGTTATATTTATTATAGACCTTCTGCTTCTTTGACTCAACTACATTACTGGATTTCATACAGTGTCCGTATAAAATTTTGCAAAAGAAAAAACATCTTTTATCCGCCTATTCGGCGAATCAAAAGATGTTTTTCGTATTTGAATCTATTCTTTAATTTGATTGGTTTCTTCTATATGAATATCTTGAACGGTATCATTATCGGCAGCAAAGAGGACTGTTCCTTGAATTTTTTTGCCTTGCAAAATCATGGGTATCCAAATTCTATCGCCTTTCCACATTTCGTCATATGGAAGCGTATGGATATTAAACCAAGCAGGCTGCATTTCTTCTGTCTCTTTGGGTATTCCGTCATAACGGTGAACGAAATATACATAGCCTAAATGATTCCATTCCGGCTGCGCAGCAAATTGAAAATCCAACAATCCGACGAGTTTCAAATCAGATTCGTCGGCATGCAGTCCTGTTTCTTCCCAAAGTTCCCGCACGGCACATTGGCGAAATGTTTCACCCGTTTCTATTTTGCCGCCAAATCCATTCCATTTTGTTACGCCAAAACCGCGTTTTTTTCGTCCCAATAAAATGTCTCCCGCTGCATTGACAGGAAAACATAACGTCGTATCTCTCATTATTTTTTGCCTTTTTTATGGAAATATTCGTGTTCTTTAGACAATTCCTGCAAAATAGTATCTACTGTCCAGGAAATATTATTGGGCGTCAGCATCGCTTTCAGCGGTATGTTTTTAAGACGTCCGCGCCGCACAGCGTCCAGCAGCAAATTGACAGCAGGATGATCAAAGCCGCACAAAATAATAGCTTCTTTGGTAACAGGCTGCAAAGCAGCATCTTCTTCTATATTCGTGTGTACTTTTGTCGGACTGGTTTCCACTTTAGCCGCTGCAATTTCTTCGATTTCTTCATCAGTAAGCCCCAGCAGTTTTCCTACGGTTTCTTTCTTTTCCTCTTCTTTTACTGCTTTGACTTGAGATTTTGTCAAAAGTCCTAACAGTTTAAGCTGTTTTAATCGTTCTGTCGTAAAGTTAACAGCCAGCATCATACGATATGCCATCAGATTCTCTCCTTATACTAAAAAAACCGCTGCGGCTTTACGCCACAGCGGCTAGAATGCGATTAAACTAATTCGATGATTACCATCGGAGCTGCATCGCCCTGGCGAACGCCAGTTTTGATAATACGTGTATAACCGCCTTGACGGTCTTTGTATTTCGGTGCAATTTCATCAAACAGTTTTTTTACTACGCCTTCATCCATCATGTATGCTAATACCTGACGGCGAGCATGTAAGTCACCGCGTTTAGCAAGAGTAAGCATTTTTTCAGCAACTTTGCGAAGTTCTTTTGCCTTTGCTTCTGTTGTTTCAATGCGTTCATGTTGGAATAAAGAGGTAACAATGCTACGCAATAATGCTTTACGTGCAGAGCTGTCACGTCCCAACTTTCTATAAGCCATCGTTCATCCTCCTCGAATTATTCTTCGTTGGATTTCAGATCGAATCCGTAATCCTTTAATTTTTCAATAATTTCATCTACTGATTTTTTGCCCAGATTGCGAATCTTAGACAAGTCATCTTCTGTCCGTTCTACTAAGTCGCCCAATGTATAGATATTAGCACGTTTTAAGCAGTTAGAAGCACGTACGGACAAGTCCAATACGTCAATTTTAACCTGGCTGAGTTCTGGCCCAGCTGGTTCTTCCGGTGTTTCTCCATCAGGAGTAGTAAACGGTGCCAATGCTTCATTAGCCGTAGGATCAGAAGCAATTTTTTGGAAGTAATCCAAATAGCTGACCATGATAGAAGCAGCTTTGGCTACAGCATTTTCTGCAGCAATACTGCCATCGGTCTTAACTTCAAGCGTCAACGAATCATAATCCATTTCGTTGCCGACCCGGATATTGCCAACTTCGTAGTTAGTCCGAACAATCGGAGAGAAAATGGAATCGAT
Source organism: Megasphaera sp. UBA5897 (assembly GCA_002431345.1). Lineage (GTDB taxonomy): Bacteria > Bacillota > Negativicutes > Veillonellales > Megasphaeraceae > Megasphaera. Next base: position 8,303 of record DJEN01000034.1, read on the forward strand.
AGGAATTACACCGATAACATCTGTGTCTCTTTTGTTCTTAGTCGAAGGAACATAACCTTTGCCCCGTTCGATATGGCACTGCATATGAATATGCGCATCTGTATCGAGTGTAGCAATATGAAGTTCCGGGTTTAAAATTTCTATGTCTGAGTTTACATCAAGGTCTTTTGCGGTAAATTCGCATTCACCACTAACATCTACTGTGATGTCCAATTCATCAACTTCATCGCGTGTGAATTTCAAGCTCAGCTGTTTGAGGTTCAGGATGATTTCTGAAATATCTTCCCGAACGCCAGGCAACGTCGAAAATTCATGCAATACGCCGTCAATTTTGATAGAGGTGATTGCTACGCCGTCCAACGAAGACAAGAGGACGCGCCGCAAGCTATTGCCCAATGTGATTCCGTAACCTCTGTCCAGAGGTTCGCATACGAATTTTCCATAGGTGCCGTCGTCGCTTCTTTCAACGGTTTTAACTTTAAATTTGTTATCATCAATCATTAGGAAAATCCTCCCATTCCAGAATCAAAACAACTTGGTGGATTGTCTGTTATACACGTCTGCGTTTCGGCGGACGGCAGCCATTATGCGGGATAGGAGTTACGTCTTTGATAGAGTTAACTTCGAGACCTGCAGCCTGCAATGCACGAATAGCAGCTTCACGACCAGAGCCAGGGCCTTTTACAAATACTTCAACCTGACGAAGACCATATTCCATTGCTGTTTTAGCAGCCTGTTCAGCAGCCATCTGTGCAGCAAACGGAGTGCTTTTACGAGAACCGCGGAAACCGAGGCCGCCAGCACTTGCCCAAGACAAAGCGTTGCCTTTTGCATCACTAATAGTAACAATAGTATTATTAAAAGTAGAACGAATATGAGCTGCACCCGATTCTACATGTTTCTTTTCTTTTCTTTTATTGCTTCTTACGTTATTCTTAGCCAAAATCGTTTCCCTCCTTACTTAAAAAATCTTATTTTTTCTTACCTGCGATTGCTTTTCTCGGGCCTTTACGTGTACGTGCGTTTGTCTTTGTGCGCTGACCGCGAACAGGGAGACCTGCACGATGACGTTTGCCGCGATACGAATTAACTTCGATTAAGCGTTTAATGTTAAGAGCGCCTTCACGACGAAGGTCACCTTCTACTTTATAGTCATGACCGATTACTTCACGGATTTTTTGTACTTCATCTTCTGTCAAATCGCGAACGCGTGTGTCCGGATTAACACCTGTTTTCTTCAGGATTTCCTGAGAAGAAGAAAGACCAATACCGAAAATGTAAGTCAACCCAATTTCAACTCGTTTATCACGTGGTAAATCCACACCGGCTATACGTGCCATCTATTCATCCACCTCCTGTCTATTAACCTTGTTTCTGTTTATGTTTCGGATTTTCGCAAATAACCATTACACGGCCTTTGCGTTTGATAATTTTGCATTTTTCGCAAATTTTCTTTACTGACGGTTTTACCTTCATAATTAACCTCCTGCGTAATACAATCTTACTTGAAGCGATACGTAATACGACCGCGATTCAGATCATACGGTGTCAATTCCATTGTAACTCTGTCGCCAGGAAGAATCCGAATAAAATTCATACGCATTTTTCCTGAAACATGAGCCAGCACGATGTGCTCGTTTTCCAATTTTACTTTAAACATTGCGTTAGGCAGTGCTTCAACGACGACGCCTTCTACTTCAATGACATCTTCCTTAGACATGTGTAACCTCCCTGGTCAAATCCATCTTGGCCCGGTTCACAACGGACCGTATCCATTCATTGCTGATTCTCAGGGGACCAACGCTTCCCATGGATCCGTTCGTTCCCACTATCTGGAGATGCCGGCAATTTTTTTTCTTCGGCTTATCCAATTTGTACTTTCTACCGTCAGCAATCCATACATAGGGATAATCCAACTTGCCGACAACGACATACAAGCTATTTTTATCCCTGCCTGCACAGCTTTTGACCACTGCGTAGTCAGGCAACTGTAGCCGCTCCATCATTCCGGTAAGGTCAGGATTTCCGGACCGTTTTCAGTAATAGCTACTGTATGTTCAAAATGAGCTGCCGGTTTTTTATCACGAGTAACAACAGTCCAGCCGTTTTTCAACTGCCGAACCTTTTCTGTCCCCATGTTAATCATCGGTTCAATAGCTAAAACCATGCCCGGTTCCAGTAATTCCCCATGACCTGGCATGCCATAATTCGGCACTTCTGGTTCTTCATGCATATCTGTGCCAATACCGTGGCCTACATAGTCACGAACAACACCATACCCAAATGATTCAGCATAGGCTTGAACGGCATGTCCGATGTCGCCCAGGTGGTTGCCAGCAACTGCCTGCTCAATGCCTTTATAGAGACTTTCTTCTGTTACTTTGAGCAACTGAAGAGTAGCCGGGGCAACGTGACCAATAGGAATAGTCACTGTAGAGTCTCCATGGTAGCCATTTTTATTTACAACCAAATCAATACTGATTATATCGCCATCTTTTAACTTGCGTCGGCCAGGAATACCATGAACAACTTCTTCATTTACACTGGCGCAAATAGTTGCCGGAAATCCATAATAGCCTTTGCAACTCGGAAAAGCACCGCAGCTGCGGATGTATTCTTCGCAGCGCTGATCCAGCTCACCCGTTGTAACGCCCGGCTTCGCCAGCTTTTTCATCAGCTGCAACGCATTGGCAGTAATGCGGCCAGCTTCGCGAATATACTCAATTTCCCGTTTAGATTTTAAAATAATCATTTTATTTACTCTTTTCAAGACTTGCTACGATATCATTGAATACATGTTCCATTTCCTGTTTGCCATCGACTTCGATATACAAATTGGAATTTTTATAGTAATCAATGAGCGGTTTTGTCTGTGCTGCATATACGCTGAGACGTTTTTTAACAGTTTCCATCTTGTCGTCATCACGCTGGTACAGTTCTCCACCGCATTTGTCGCAGACATTCTTAACTTTAGACGGTTTAAATTCGACATGGTACGTCGCACCGCAGGAACGGCAAATCTGGCGGCCTGTCGTACGTTTAATCAGTTCTTCATCCGGAACAGAAATATTGACAACGCCGTCAAGTTTAATGCCTAAATCGCTGAGAATAGCATCGAGGGATACAGCCTGTGAAGTCGTACGCGGAAAACCATCCAGGATAAATCCCTTCTTGCAATCGTCTTTTGCCAAACGTTCTTTGACAATACCGACAGTTACAGCATCCGGTACGAGCTGGCCGTTGTCCATGTACTTTTTGGCTTCCAATCCAAGGGGAGTCTGTTCCTTCACTGCTGCACGGAACATATCACCAGTAGAAATCTGGGGAATACCATATTTTTCAATCAATCGTTCGGCCTGTGTGCCTTTACCAGCACCCGGAGGGCCCATTAAAAGAATGTACACTTAAACTACCCCCTTATTATTTCATAAATCCTTGATATTGTCTATTCAAAACTAAGGATTCAGCTTGTTTCATCGTATCAATGGCTACGCCGACAACAATCAGCAATGCCGTGCCGCCGAAGTATACCCCTTCAATACCGGTAATCCAGCCAATAAAGTTTGGCAGAATAGCAATAAATGCTAAGAAAAATGCACCGGCAAGAGTGATGCGAGTCATAATTCTATCTATATACAAAGCCGTTGGCTGTCCCGGACGAATCCCAGGAATAAAGCCGCCGTATTTTTGCATATTTTCCGTAAGCTGCGGAATATTCAGCGAAATAGCGGTATAAAAATAAGTAAAGAAGATAATCAGGATTGCATACATTACCGTATTGGTTACCGTACCCCATGCAAACCATCCTGCAATCATCTGAATTGTTTCATTCTGTACAAACTGTGCAATCGTAACAGGAAACATCAATACAGAAGATGCGAAGATAATGGGAATGACCCCTGCCTGATTTACTTTCAGCGGAATGTGTGTAGAATGACCGCCATACATCTTACGACCGACAATACGTTTTGCATACTGTACAGCTACACGCCGCTGTCCTTGTGTTACTTCAATAACGACTACAATCATAAAAATTGCAATCAATGCAAAGAGCAACACTTGGAAAATGTTAATAGAGCCAGCTTGAATGTACTTGTATACCGTCATGCAGCCATTTGGGAAACGAGCTACGATACCGGCAAAGATGATAAGAGAAATCCCATTACCTATGCCGCCAGCCGTAATCTGGTCGCCCAACCACATAAGAAAACAAGTACCTGCTGTCAAAATAACAGCTACCATGATGACCATTGCCCAGCTGTTGTCAATGAGTGCATTGTTTACTTTCAACGCATAGCTCATGGCAAACGCCTGGATAAATCCAAGCAACACAGTGCCATACCGCGTTACCTTTTGGATTTTATCACGGCCATCTTGGTTATCTTTGGCCCATTGTTCAAAAGTAGGTACTACCGATGTCAGCAACTGCATAATAATGGAAGCATTGATATACGGCGTAATGCTCATCGCAAGAATAGAAAACTTACTTAATGCACCGCCAGAAAATAAGTCAAGCAAACCAAATAAGTTGCCGCTGCTAAAAAGATTTTCAATGACTGAGGCGTCTACCCCTGGAACAGGGATATGGACACCTAGTCTGAAAATGATGAACATAATTAAGGTGAATACTGCGCGTTTCCGAAATTCCGGTACGTTCAGTACGTTCTGGATGCTATCTAACATCGCAAATCACCCCTACTGTTCTGCTACCGGTTCTTCTCCCGGTACTACAACCTTACCGCCTGCAGCTTCGATTTTAGCTTTAGCAGATTTAGTGAAGCCATTAGCTACGACAGTGAGTTTCTTTTCAACTTCGCCATTGCCAAGGATACGAACACCATCGCGAACATTTTTGAGGATGCCAGCTTCTACCAAAGCAACAGGATCAACAGTCGTGCCGTCTTCAAAACGGTTGAGTACAGAAACGTTAACTTCTGCATATTCTTTAGCCCAAACATTCTTGAAGCCGCGTTTTGGGAGCAAACGATACAACGGCATCTGGCCGCCTTCGAAGCCCGGGCGCTTGCCGCCGCCGCTACGGGAAAGCTGACCTTTCATACCTTTGCCAGCTGTTTTGCCATTGCCGGAGCCAATGCCGCGGCCAACGCGGTTGCGTTTTTTCTTGGAACCAGGAATAATACTCATTTCATGAAGTTTCAATTCAGCGCACCTCCTTCTATATTAAATTTCTTCTACTTTTACTAAGTGTTCTACTTTATGAAGCATTCCTTTAATCTGAGGAGTTACTTCTTTTACTACGCTGGAGTTCGTCTTATGGAGACCAAGTGCAACGACAGTTGCACGCTGATCGCCAGGACGGCCTGCGAGACTCTTAACGAGTGTAACTTTTACTTGAGCCATCTTGTGTATCCTCCTTATTAACCGTAAATTTCTTCTACAGTTTTGCCACGGAGTTCAGCAACTTTATTGACATCCTTCAAACGGCTCAACCCTTCGATAGTTGCCTGAACCATGTTGTTCGGGTTAGAAGAACCAATGGATTTTGTCAAGATGTTGCGTACGCCAGCCAATTCCAATACGGCACGTACCGGACCGCCAGCAATAACGCCAGTACCTTCTGCAGCCGGTTTCAAGAATACTTGGCCAGCACCGAAAATACCTGTGACCTGATGAGGAATAGAACCGTTTTTCAATGCAACGGTAATCATATTTTTCTTAGCGTCTTCAACGCCTTTACGGATTGCTTCCGGAACTTCGCCAGCTTTGCCTAATCCTGCGCCTACTTTGCCGTTGCCGTCACCGACAACAACCAAAGCACTGAAGGAAAAACGGCGGCCGCCTTTAACTACCTTAGCAACACGGTTGATGAATACGACATTTTCTTGTAATTCGAGACCTGCATGGTCGACTTTTGCCATGTGTTATTTCCTCCTTGATTAGAATTTTAAGCCAGCTTCACGAGCTGCTTCTGCAAGAGCAGCAACACGGCCATGATAAATATAACCGCCACGGTCAAATACTACCGTAGTGATACCTTTTTCAATAGCACGTTTTGCAACCAATGCACCAACTAATTTTGCGCCTTCAGCGTTGCCGCCGCTGACGTTCTGTTCTTTGATTTCTTTATCCAACGAGCTGGCAGAAACCAAAGTTACACCGTTCTGGTCATCAATAACCTGAGCGTAAATATTTGAAAGGCTGCGGAATACATTCAAACGGGGACGTTCAGCCGTGCCGCTGATATGCTTGCGCAAGCGCCAATGACGTTTTAAACGAATTGCATTCTTACTGGATTTCAAGGAATTCACTCCTTTCTATAATCAAGCTACGTTACTTATTTTTTCGTGCCAGCTTTGCCGGCTTTACGACGAACATGTTCGCCAACATAACGAATACCTTTTCCTTTATACGGTTCAGGGAGACGATAGCCGCGGATTTTAGCAGCAAATTCGCCAACTACTTCGTTATTTGCACCGGATACTACGATCTGCGTAGCGCTCGGGCATTCAATGGTAATGCCTTCCGGAGCTTCCAATTCGAGGGGGTGGGAGAAGCCGAGAGTTAAGGCAAGTTTTTTGCCTTTCATCTGTGCTCTGTAACCAACACCAACGATTTCCATTTCTTTTTTGAAACCTTCTGTAACACCTTTTACCATGTTGGCAATAAGGGCACGAGTAAGGCCGTGCAATGCACGATGATTTTTATCGTCAGACGGACGTTCTACAGTAATGACGTTATCAGCTACTGTAACTTTCATATCCTGGTGAAGCGTACGTGTGAGTTCGCCTTTCGGGCCTTTAACGGTAATCACCTGGCCATCGAGGTTTACATTTACGCCTGCCGGGATATCAATAGGCATTCTACCTACTCGAGACATATTGACACCTCCAAATTTTACCAGACGTACGCAATAACTTCGCCGCCCAAACCAAGTTTACGAGCTTGTTTATCGCTCATAATACCTTTGGACGTGGAAATAACAGCGATCCCTAAACCACCAAGAACTCGCGGGAGTTCTTCTTTGCCAGCGTATACGCGCAGGCCCGGTTTAGAAATTCTCTTAATGCCGGTAATAACCTTTTCTTTGTTAGAACCATATTTCAACGTAACTTTCAGCGCTTTGCCTTCGTTTACGGATTCATAATTTTTAATAAAACCTTCTTCTTTTAAGATTTCAAGCACTGCAGCTTTCATCTTAGAAGCAGGCATTTCTACTTTTTCGTGATATGCCGAATTGGCATTACGGATTCTGGTGAGCATATCCGCAATCGGATCGGTCATTGCCATAATCTAAAAACCTCCCTTCATGAAATACATTACCAGCTGGCTTTTTTAACGCCAGGAATTTGTCCTTTATAAGCCAGTTCACGGAATGTAATACGGCAGATACCGAATTTACGCATATAACCGTGAGGACGACCGGTTACTTTGCAACGGTTGTGCAAACGTACCGGCGAAGCATTTGCCGGCAATTTAGAAAGTGCTTCATAGTCGCCGTTTGCTTTTAATTCAGCACGCAATTTTGCGTATTTGGCAACCATTTTTTCACGTTTCTTTTCACGTTCAAGCATAGATTTCTTTGCCATGTATGTTAATCCTCCTTAATTACTTTTCAAAAGGCATACCCATCATTGTCAACATGTCACGGCCTTCTTCGTCAGTCGTAGCAGTTGTTACGATGGTAATATCCATACCACGGGCTTTATCAACTTTATCATATTCGATTTCCGGGAATATGAGCTGTTCTTTCAAGCCAAGAGTATAGTTGCCGCGGCCGTCAAAACCAGTAGCGCTTACGCCATGGAAGTCACGTACACGAGGCAGAGCCAAGTTCATCAATTTATCGAGGAATTCATACATCCGTTCACCGCGAAGCGTAACTTTGCAGCCAAGGTTCATACCTTCACGGATTTTGAAAGCCGCAATAGATTTCTTAGCTTTTGTAATGATTGGTTTCTGACCGGAAATAATAGTCATATCATTGACAGCAGCATCCAAAGCTTTGGAGTTGGTAACAGCTTCGCCAACTGCCATGTTGATAACAACTTTAGTAATCTTCGGAATCTGCATTACATTTTTGTAATTGTGTTTTTCCTGTAAACCTTTCACAACTTCGGAAAGGTATTTATCTTTTAATCTGGACACTCTCAAGGCCCTCCCTTCTTATTAGATAGCTTTGCCGCTCTTTACTGCTGTGCGGACTTTTGTACCGTCGGCCTGCTGAACCATTTTTACACGGGTCGGTTTGCCGCTTTCAGGATCTACGAGCATAACGTTGGAAACATGAATCGGAGCTTCCTTCGTAATAATGCCGCCTTGAGGATTGTTCTGACTCGGTTTTGTGTGGCGCTTAACTTGGTTAAGGCCTTCTACTACGACGCGGTCTTTTTTCGGATATGCTGCGATGACCTTGCCTTTTTTGCCTTTTTCTTTACCAGCGATTACGATAACGGTATCGCCTGTCTTTACGTGCATTTTACCCATTGAGAACACCTCCTCCGATTATAATACTTCCGGAGCCAGGGAGATGATCTTCATGAAATCTTTTTCACGCAATTCTCTGGCAACCGGCCCAAAAATACGAGTACCTTTAGGGCTTTTATCATTATTGATTACGACAGCTGCATTTTCGTCAAAACGGATGTAAGAACCGTCAACACGGCGCAATCCTTTTTTCGAACGAACGATAACAGCTTTTACTACGTCGCCTTTCTTGACAACGCCACCGGGTGATGCATCTTTAACAGATGCTGTAATGATATCACCAATGTTGCCATATTTACGATATGAGCCACCCATGACCTGGATGCACAAAAGTTTTTTGGCACCGGTGTTATCGGCAACATTCAACATAGTTTCTTGCTGAATCATGGCTTAACCTCCTAATTAATTCAAGCTTATTTAGCTGCTTCTACAATTGTCACTACTCTCCAATGTTTCTGTTTGGACAGCGGACGAGTTTCTTCAATACGAACGATGTCGCCTACATGGCATTCATTATTTTCATCATGTGCTTTGAATTTTACAGTTGAGATAATCGGTTTTTTGTACAGCTTATGCTGTGTCTTATATTCTACAGCAACAACAACGGTTTTGTCCATTTTATCGCTGACAACTTTACCTACGCGGATCTTCCGTTCATTTCTTTCCATCTGTGCTTGTGACCTCCTTTTAGATTCCAATTATGTACGTCGTTCTTAAGCCTGCGCTTTCAGTTCTGCTTCACGCTGTACCGTTTTGATGCGAGCGATAGTTTTCTTTACTTCACGAATTCGCATTGGATTTTCTAATTGGCCGGTCGCATATTGAAAACGGAGGTTAAACAATTCTTCTTTCAGGCTAACCACCTTTTCGTCCATTTCGGCAGCGCTCAGAGCACGGATTTCTTTAACCTTCATTTTGTTCACCACCTAATTCCTGACCTCTAACAACAAACTTCGTTTTAATCGGCAGTTTATGGCCGGCAAGACGCATAGCTTCACGAGCTATTTCTTCACTTACACCGCCCATTTCAAAGAGTACACGACCTGGTTTAGCAACTGCAACCCAATATTCCGGAGCACCTTTACCAGAACCCATACGTGTACCAGCCGGTTTAGCTGTGATTGGTTTATCTGGGAAAATTTTAATCCAAACTTTACCACCACGTTTAATGTAACGAGTCATAGCAATACGGGCAGCTTCGATTTGACGGTTGGTAATCCATGAAGGTTCAGCAGCAACCAAACCGAATTCGCCATGTGCTACTTTATTTCCGCGATGAGCCTGACCTTTCATGCGGCCGCGGAACTGTTTACGATATTTAACACGTTTTGGAATTAACATTATGCTTCACTCCCTTCGTGTTTTTTCTGCGGAGCTTTTTTAGCTTCCGGCAAAATTTCACCTTTATAAATCCAGCATTTTACACCAATGCAGCCATAGGTTGTATGTGCTTCAGCGAAGCCATAATCAATATCTGCACGAAGTGTATGCAGGGGGATAGAGCCATCACGCAAGCTTTCGCTGCGGGCGATTTCAGCACCGCCAAGACGGCCGGAGCACATAATTTTGATACCTTTGGCACCCATACGCATAGTACGGCCAACGCACTGTTTCATAGCACGGCGGAAGCCAATACGGCGTTCAAGCTGGCTGGCAACATTTTCAGCAACGAGAGTTGCATCCATTTCAGCCTGTTTGATTTCAGCGATGTTTACATCAACAGCTTTGGTTGTGAAAGCTTTGAGTGCTTTTTTAATATCTTCAATACCAGCGCCGCCACGGCCAATTACCATGCCCGGTTTTGCAGTATGAATAATCAATTTAATACGTTTAGCAGAACGTTCAATTTCAATACGAGAAACGCCTGCGATGAACAACTGTTTCTTTAAGAATTCACGGATTTTTACGTCTTCATTCAGAAGTGTTGCATAATCCTTTTCAGCATACCATTTCGCATCCCAGGGTTTTACAACGCCAACACGAAATCCATGGGCATTAACTTTTTGACCCACTACGTTTCCCTCCTTATGCTCTTTCTTTTACGACAACAGTCAAGTGACTGGAATGTTTCAAAATTTTAAAAGCCTGTCCACGGCTGCGCGGATGAATACGTTTCATCGTGGAATCTTGGTCAACGAAAATTTCAGAAACAAATAATTTATCTACGTTCATATCATTATTGTGTTCCGCATTTGCTACAGCAGAACGTAATGCTTTTTCTACTACACGGGAACCCACTTTCGGAGTGAATTTCAAGATAGAGAAAGCTTCGCCTACATTTTTGCCCCGAACCAAGTCAGCTACGATTCGAATTTTTCGGGGGGCAATGCGAATATGTCTAGCAATTGCTTTTGCTTCCATCAAAGTTACCTCCCTTATTTAGTTACCTTTTCAGCTTTAGCATGGCCTTTGAATGTACGAGTCGGAGCAAATTCGCCCAACTTGTGGCCTACCATGTCTTCCGTAATATAGACAGGTACGTGTTTCCGGCCGTCGTGAACAGCAATCGTATGTCCTACGAAGCTAGGCAAAATCGTGGATGCACGGGACCAGGTTTTTACTACTTTTTTTTCATTGGCTTCATTCATAGCATCAATCTTTTTGAGGAGATGAAATGCTACGAATGGGCCCTTTTTAACGGATCTGGACACTTATTTATCTCCTTTCCACAACCTATTTACGTCTCTTCACAATAAACTTATTGGAAGCTTTTTTAGATTCACGAGTCTTAACGCCATATGCAGGTTTACCCCAAGGAGTAACCGGACGTTTACGGCCGACAGGAGACTTGCCTTCGCCGCCGCCATGCGGATGATCGCACGGGTTCATAACAACACCGCGGTTGCCTGGGCGAATGCCTTTCCAACGGGAACGGCCAGCTTTACCAATTGTAATGTTTTCATAGTCCGTATTGCTTACAACACCGATAGTTGCACGGCAACGGATATGAACCTGACGCAATTCACCGGAAGGAAGACGAAGCAGTGCATAGTTTCCTTCTTTAGCCATGAGCTGTGCAGATTCACCGGCAGAACGTACCATCTGAGCACCTTTGCCGATTTTAAGTTCTACATTGTGTACTAATGTACCGAGAGGGATATTAGCGAGCGGCAATGCATTGCCGATTTTAATATCGGATTCAGGACCGCTGTAAACAACGTCGCCGACTTTCAAGCCGTTCGGAGCAATGATATATTTCTTTTCGCCGTCTGCATAGAACAGAAGAGCGATGTTTGCAGAGCGGTTCGGATCGTATTCAATCGTCGCTACTTTTGCAGGGATATTATCTTTAATACGTTTGAAGTCAATCAAACGATAACGGCGTTTATGGCCGCCACCTTGATGACGGACAGTCATTCGACCGCTATTATTACGACCGCCTTTGTTGGTAACTTTAGCCAGCAAAGATTTTTCCGGTTTGGACGCCGTGATTTCTTCAAAAGTCGAAACTGTCATGAAACGACGGCCAGCGGAATACGGTTTAAATGATTTAATGGCCATTTTGGTGCCTCCTCCTTTATTTCGTTATTCCTTAAGCTCCTTCAAAGAATTCGATGGTTTCGCCTTCCTGAAGTGTTACGATGGCTTTTTTATAGTCCGGGCGTTTGCCAACATACTTGCCCATGCGTTTGAATTTGCCCATCGTACGAAGAGTTGCTACGCTTTTGACTTTGACATCAAAAACAGCTTCTACGGCTTTACGGATTTCGATTTTATTTGCATGGAGCGGTACCTTAAATGTGTACTTGCCATCAGACATCATCATTGTTGTTTTTTCAGTGATGACCGGTTTTAATAAGAGATCGTGCATGTTCATTTATGCGAGCACCTCCTCAATCTTGGCTACAGCGCTCTTTGTAACAAACAGCTTTGTGTAGTGAAGCAAATCAAAGATGTTGATGCCTTCCGTAGAAACAGCTTTAACACCTGTGATGTTGCGGGCACAACGAGCAACGATTTCATCGTTGTCTGTAACGAAAAGAACTTTTTCACCAGCAAATTTGAAGTTGTTGATGACATTTACAATTTCTTTCGTTTTCGGAGCTGCGAGATTGATTTCGTCTAATACGAATAATTCGTTTGTATTTACTTTATCGCTTAAAGCGGATTTAACAGCCAAACGTCTAGCTTTACGCGGCATTTTCTGTGCGTAAGAGCGTGGATGCGGACCCCAGATGGTGCCGCCGCCAACCCACAATGGGCTGCGAGTGCTGCCTACACGGGCCCGGCCGGTTCCTTTTTGTTTCCAAGGTTTTCTGCCGCCGCCACGAACCAAACCTCTGGTTTTCGTGGAATGCGTGCCTAAGCGTTCATTTGCGAGCTGACGAAGAACGGCCTGTCTCATGACAGCTTCGTTCACTTCAACGCCAAATACGCTATCGTTCAATTCAATTTCACCGGTCTGTGCGCCGGTAATATTATACGTGCTTACTTTTGGCATTATAATTTATCCTCCTTCCTGTATATCAACAAATTAGCGGGGTTTGACAGTATCGCGAATCATTACAAGGCTGCCTTTCGCGCCCGGAATGCCACCTTTAACCAAGATAAGGTTTTTGTCCATATCTACTTTTACGATAGAAAGATGGAGAACTGTTGCCTGATTGCCACCCATTTGCCCAGGAAGTTTTTTACCTTTGACGACTTTACCGCCGCCACCACTGATCATAGGTCCGAGAGAACCAGGTTCACGATGAGATTTGGAACCGTGACTCATTGGCCCGCGATGGAAACCGTGACGTTTGATAGTACCTGCAAAACCTTTACCTTTGCTGGTGCCAATTACGTCGACGAGATCGCCGCTTGCGAAAATATCAGCTGCCAGAGTTTGGCCAACTGTATAATCCGGCGTATCTGTCAAACGAAATTCGCGAAGATACTTTACAGGAGCAACGCCTGCTTTGTCGAATTGACCCTTAACGGGTTTTGTCAGATGTTTTTCTTTGATTTCGCCATAGCCTAACTGAATGGAGTTGTATCCGTCAGTGTCAACTGTTTTAACACGGACAACTACGTTCGGGGAAGCTTCGACGACTGTTACAGGAACAACTGCGCCTTCTTCAGTGAAGACCTGAGTCATACCTAATTTTTTACCCAAAATAGCTTTAGACATAATCGCACCTCCTCCTATAATTTGATTTCGATGTCTACGCCTGCTGGCAGATCGAGTCTCATTAATGCATCAACAGTTTTGTTAGATGCTTCGAGAATATCGATCAATCGTTTGTGCGTACGCAGTTCGAACTGTTCACGAGAATCTTTGTTAACGTGCGGAGAACGCAGAATCGTGAAGATGTTCTTTTCCGTCGGCAGCGGAATAGGGCCAGATACCATAGCACCTGTCCGTTTCGCCGTATCGACGATTTTCGCCGCGCTCTGATCCAATATTTTGTGATCGTACGCTTTGAGGCGAATTCTGATTCTTTCCTGTTTTGCCATTACGTAATTCCTCCTAACGTCTATTTCGTTGAATAGACTGCTCCATAGGAGTTTCCCCGCAGCGCGGGCAACATCCTATATCATAGTTTAAACGCGTCAGGGTATCCCCTGTTGTCGCGTACTTACATAGTGTACTACAAAACAAGCAGGCATGCAAGGATTTTTGAATACTTTTTTGTCGTTCCGTAACTTATTTTGCATAGTTTTTATAATAAAAGATCATATAAAAGAAAGAGCCGCAGGCACAAGCCTGCAGCTCTTTTATTTTTATGAGCATGAACAAATTCATGTCACAAGATTTAAAACTTAAGCGTCGATTTCAGATACAACGCC
>DJEN01000078.1:0-4736 GCA_002431345.1 Megasphaera sp. UBA5897
ATCCGTTTTGGCCAGAACTTTCCATGGATTACCCATACGTATGAAGTGGATTTCAACTACTACAATATGGCAGGCCATACGTATATTAACCATACGATGAATGGCTTGGGCAACTATATGGACGGTTTTACGGGCTGGGGCGCCATGTTTTATTATACGTTGTATGAAAATCTGCTGTTCAGTTTGCAGTATTATGATTTGAAAGATAAAACGACCAGTGAAAAAAGCCGCACCCTTTGGGCTGAGTTGAATTGGGGATTTTAACGCCTGACTGATAAAAAAGGAGGAACATACGATGCACATCAAAACGAAATATGTCATCGGGGCAGCCGTCGTATTGATTTGCAGCATGTTGTATTATTTTTGGTATTTAGGCGGTACGGCTGAATCCTATGCAGATATTACGGATTTGTCCAGTGAATACAACGTCGATGCAGAAGTTGCGGCAGCACAGCAACAGCTGGACAAAGGAAATGTTACGGCAGCGACGGTATATACAAAAGATACAGGAAAACCAGGGCTGGCATTGACCTTTGACGGTCTGCCTGACCCAACGACGACAGCGCAGCTTGTTGATTTACTCAAAAAATATGATGTCCAGGCGACATTTTTTGTCGAAGGATCGAACTGTGCCGTCGATACAGATTCTGTACTGCTTTTGCTGGACCAGCATGTCACGATTGGAAACTATACGTATACCGGCTTGACTAAGCTGGAAAAGCAGCCGCAGGATTCGGTACTGGAACAGCTTATCAAAACACAGAAAGTGCTGGAAGTATTGACAGGACAGCGCCCGACACTGTTTAAGGCTCCGGCTACGTCGTATGTGCCGGATGTGCTGAAAACGGCGGCGGCAGCAGGACTGCAGTCGGCTGTCAAAACCGATGTCTATGTACAAAAAGACAGCATCAAAACGGATGAAGACGCCGCCGCGTTTGTACAGTCCGTGCCGCAGGGGTCTATTGTGTCGCTTGTCGTCGGCACGCCGACCAATGCGGTTGTCTATACACCGGGAAAGACAGATGAACGGCCGGCCAAAGACAAACAGCCGAACCTGAAAATCCGCGAAGACACAGGAGCCAAACACGAACCGATTGTCGATGTTACGGAACGGATTTTGAAAGCCATGAAAGCAAAGAATGTGAAGTCCCTGGATATAGCGGATTTGCGGCAAATCAAGCGGGCAGAAACGACGGCAGCTTCTCCGGCTGTACCGCAGCCAGTATCTTGGCTGCATAACGCTGTAAAACAAGCGTTGGCTGTTGTTTGCCTGCCCGTGTCAGCGGCAGAACAAGCAACCAATCAAACGGCAAGCCAATTAACGCCGGACGTGCAGGCTCAAATGGCAGCGCATCCCGCTGTGCCGGCACCGAGTCAGACTGCTGCGCCGCCGCGCATGATTTATACGACGGAACCGGCTGTCGCCTTTGCCTTTGCCGGCTTGTCCAAACCGAATGTCGTCTATAAAACGTTGGATTTTTTGCAGAAAAATCATGCCCACGGTACTTTTTTTGTCATGGACAACGAGTTAAAAGCCAATCCTAAACTCGTACAGGATATTATTGCCAGTGGCAATGAAGCAGCCATTGGCATTCGTTCACTGAAAAGCAGCAATTATGAAACGACGAAGCGGCAGATTCAAACAGTACAGCAGGGACTGGCCAAACTGGGCGTACATACGAATCTGATGATGCAGCCGTGGGGCAAGATTACCGACGATACATACCGGGCCGTAGCCGATATGAAGGGCGTCATGTATGCGCCAACGCTCAATATTGTCAATTCCAAGCATCAGGACTATACGTCGGCCGATGCGGTCATGAAGGAACAGTTCGGCAAATTTGTTTATTCTGTCGGCCGCGGCTGGATTTTGTATTTTCGGCTGGATTACTACCATGATGACGATTTGGCAGTCCAAGTCATGGATTTAATCAAGCGGCATAAGATTGACAACATTGCCTACAATTCTTTTTACGATGACCCCAAGGTCAATGCACGCAATGATTCAGCTTACGCGATTGAATCGATCGGCCATATACTGCAGCATACAGATGAACTGTATACGATAGATACGCATAAGCAGTATGCGCAGGACGGCGCCGCGTATGTACGGCCGCGCGATATTTCGTTTCATCAATTTATACGGGACCGCTACATTGGCAATGAAGCCATTGAAGATGACAACATGTTTGGCTTTACGGTCGAAGAAAAACGATACCGTGATTTGACCGGCTTGGTACATACGGATAAACCGGTCGTATTTTTTACCTTTGACGATTTTGGCAATGATTCGGCTGTCAATCATCTTCTTTATGTATTTCGCAAGCATCATGCCAAAGCAACATTTTTTGTACTGACGAAAAATGTCATGAAAAACCCGAATTTAGTACGGGCAATTGCCATGGAAGGCCATGATGTCGCGTCCCATAGTGAAGAACATCATCCTATGGACGGCACGAACTATGCTAAAGCGTATGCACGGTATTTGGTGGATTACGGCACGGCAGATGCTAAGCTGCGCGATATTGTAGGAGATTTGTACCACAGCGACGGCACGCCTGTCTATCATCCCTTTTTCCGCCCGCCGACGCTGACGGCAAGCCGGGCCGGGTTTAAAGCCTTGTATGATACAGGCTATGAATACATCGTTGCCGGCTCCTACAGTACGCATGATTATATGCAGCCCGATTTGCAGCATATGATACAAGCCATCAAAGAAGGTATTTTTGACAAAAATGGGCATGTCATCAAAGGAGCTGTCCTCGTCATGCATATGAGTGACTTGGCAGTTTATACAGCGCCGGCACTGGATTTGCTCATGACGATCAATGATGCCCGCGCTGATGACGACCCGGCGAAATTCTATCCGATGCCGCTGTCGGCATATTTGTGCAATGGGTACAGCCAGGCAGGCACAGCCAAGGCAAAATCGCTGCCGAAAGAAGAACAAAAACAAGATGAAGCTCTTTTATATCAAGGTATGGGATATTGAGGCAAAGAAACATGGATACACATAAAAAAGCAGAAGAAACGTTACAAGGAAAAGATATACGAAAAATCGTCCAACAAAAAGACGTACAAGAAGCTATTCATCAGGCCATTGATACGAAAGAAGATATTTTGCTGGAACCATTGGCAGACAGACGAAAACTGCCGAATGTACCGGACAGCAGCCACTTGCGGACCAATGTAGACCGCCGCGGCACAGCGCATGAAGAATCAGCAGAGTCCTATGTCATCAGCCAGGAAAAGGTAGCATCCGGACGGCGGTATCACGTCGATTATCCCGTGCAGTTTCGCATTCATACAGCCAGCGGCCAAGTCTTGAAAGCTGCAGGTCGGGCAAAAAATCTTTCCGGCTCCGGCATACTGTGCGATATTCCCAGAGCCTATATCAAAGCTGTGGAACAATCTGCCATGGTCGAACTGTCTTTTGAAATCAAACCGGGAACGATGCCCGAAGGCTATGAAATGAAAATCAACAAAATCAAAGCCCTTTGGGTGCGCACCGTCCCGACAGCAGAAGAACAGCCCATGGTATCCTGCGGTTTTCAGTTTCAGGAATTGCTGGCACAGTATACGCACAAACACCGCCAGCGGTATATGCTGACTGTAGCCTCTGTGTTTATGCTTTTTGTTTCGTTGTTTGTCATTTTATTGCGTGCCGAAAGTATTCTGTATTTTGAATTTAACCGCATGCTCTATTTATACAGTATTTTGGCGGCGACTTTTTTGCTGACACGGTATTTGTTTGGGGCATTTTACCGTCCCGTGCCTATTAATCCGGACTTTACGCCGGGAGTTACGGTTATTATTCCTTGTTTTAATGAAGAAAAATGGATCCGGCGGACGATTCTCAGCTGTGTCAATCAAGACTATCCGCCGGAGCAGCTGGAAGTCATCGTTATCGATGACTGCTCCAACGACAATTCGCCGGAAGAAATCAAGAAAACGATTCAGGAACTGCAGGAGGAAATGGCGCGGGGCCGCCAGGATACCGGCGCGGCAAACGAAGCAGACGCACCGTCACAGCCGTTCCGCGTGCGGTATCATCTGCAGCCGCAGAACATGGGCAAGCGGGAAGCCTTGGCTGTAGGGGCCAAGCTGGCTCGGCATGAACTGCTGGTCTTTGTCGACTCCGACAGCTTTTTGGATCCCTTTGCCATTCGCAATCTCGTCCAGCCTTTTCAGGATGAAACCATGGGTGGCGTATCCGGCAGGACCGATGTAGCCAATACGTTTACCAACAACCTGACCAAAATGCAGTCTGTCCGCTACTATATTGCCTTTCGCATCCTGAAAGCGGCAGAAGGCATATTTGATGCCGTTACGTGTCTTTCCGGGCCGCTTTCGTGCTACCGCAAAGATTTGGTGCTGCAGTACAGCGATGCTTGGCTGCATCAAAAATTCTTGGGACAAAAAGCAACTTTTGGCGACGACCGGGCAATGACTAATTTTATCCTGCGTCATCATCGCACGACCTATCAGGATACGGCCATTTGCTCGACTATTGTCCCCAATACGTATAAAGTGTTCTTAAAGCAGCAAATGCGGTGGAAACGCTCTTGGCTGCGGGAAACATTTATTGCCGCTACGTTTATGTGGCGCAAAGAACCTTTTATGGCGCTGTCCTTTTATATGGGGCTGATTGTACCGATTTTGGCTCCTGTCATCGTCGTTTACAATCTATGCTATATCCCGTTGGCACACCGCGTATTTCCGACGACGTTCCTGGT
>DJEN01000078.1:4890-9910 GCA_002431345.1 Megasphaera sp. UBA5897
ACGTTTTGGAAATCGACGTGGGGGACGCGTATGACTACAGCTGATGTGTCCAGCCTGCTGAAATCGCAGAAGAAAAAGAAGAAGTCTGCGGAAAGGAAGGCGAGGACATGAAGACACAGCCTATCGGAAATGAACAATTTACAAAGCGGAAAAACCGCATCAAGCGGATTCGGTACGCGGCACAGTTTGCCTTCTTTCTCTTTATTATCGGCACGGCTCTTTGGCTGTATATTACACAGCCGGTATATAAGCCGTATACGGATGAATCGCCCAGAGAAAACGGTTTTGTGGCGTTGTCTTATTTTGGCGTACAGAAAACCGAAGGCAGCCAGCTGCTCATCGGGCAGGACAATTTGCGGGCTCATTTGGAAGCCTTGAAGCGGCAGGGATATGAAACGATTACATCTGACGATATTGAAGCCTATTACCATGACGGCAAACAATTACCGGAAAAGGCACTGTATCTGATGTTTGAAGACGGCCGCCGCGACACGGCTATTTTTTCCAATCCTATCTTGGAAGACCTCAATTACAGAGCGACGACGTTTACGTATCCGGAAAAATTTGACCGCAAAGATACGAAGTTTTTGATGCCGGATGACTTGAAGCGGCTGCCGAAATACGGATTTTGGGATATGGGAACCAATGGATACCGTTTATTTTTTATCAATGTCTACGATAGATATGGAAATTATCTTGGTGAAATGGACCCGTTGATGTATAATAAAATTGCACCCTATTTGGGACGGCGCTATAATCATTATCTGATGGATTATATTCGCGATAAAAACGGCGTGCCGAAAGAAAGCTATGACCGCATGAAAAAGCGCATTTCCTATGACTATGAAAAATTGACCGATGTGTATACGGAAACATTGGGATATGTGCCAAAAGTCAGCATTCTCATGCATGCCAATACGGGTGAGTTCGGCAACAATCCGCAGGTCAGCGCAGTCAATGCTTACTGGCTGCGTAAGCTGTTTGCCATGAATTTCAACCGTGAAGGATACTGCCTGAATGTACCGGACAGCAGTATTTATGATTTGACGCGCATGCAGCCCCAGGCATGGTGGCCTGTCAATCATCTGCTCATGCGGATTCAATACGATACGCATAAGGATATGATTTTTAATACAGGGGAAGCCAATCAATACAGCAAGTGGAAACTAGAAAAGGGTGCGGCAGAATTTAAAGATCAGACGATTTATCTGACCAGTCTGCCTAACGATACAGGCCGTATTGTGCTGAAAAACAGTGCCATGTACCCGGATGTGACGGTTACGGCACAGCTGCTTGGCAACCGCGCCGGTACGCAGACCATTTACCTGCGGGCTGACGACGAGCTGCAAAACTATATTGCTGTCAAGACGAAGGGCAATGACATCTATATTACGGAATGCAAAGACGGCGCAGAAACAGAATTGTTTAAAAAATCAATTCCTGAACTGGAAGGCAAGAAGCCTATTTCGGTAGATGAAGATGAACACGATGCCGAGGTGACGGAATTGGAAGCCTTCTCACGGTATGCCCCGTCTAAAGGGCTGGCTAAGGTATATACAAACCGGCTGAAGGAAAAGACGAAGGAAACGCCGAAGACGATTGAGGAAGGCTCGGAAGAATTTGTACGGGCCATTCAGGTCAAAGACCAGGGAAACTATGCAATTCGCATCAATCTGACTGGACAAAACCTAGCCTTGGATTTCAACGGTGAACAGATTGCCAATGTGCGGGTATCACAGCATGAAGGCGGCCTGATTGCCCTGGGAGCCGCTTGGAATGACTTGGGGTGGCAGCAGCGTAATTTGGATGATGATGTATATGATGCCGTATTTCGTGATTTTACGGTAAAAAATAATCATACGGATACGGTTATTTTTACGACGAAATACGAAGGCTGGGAAAAAGTGAAATATACAGCCAAAAAATATTTGGAAAAAGTAGTAGATTGGTTTGTACAACATTTATAAGCAAAGCGAAAGGGAGTAGAACATGATGTGGAAAAAGAGTGTGGTAACCGTGCTGTTTATTGCAGCGGCAAGTACGTTTCCCGTAGAATGTGCTGCTCCCGGAAAATTCATGCAGGCTAGCCCGTCATTAGATGCCTGGGTCGTATATTGGGACCGTGAAAACGGCGTGGCGGAGTTTAGCGATGCGAATGCGAAGACACCGGTATATACGGGGATTTCGTATTTTGCTGCATATTTTGATACAGATGGCAAGTTGTTTTTACCGGAAGGAATGGTGCAGAAGAAAAAAAACAGTACGCGGCAGTATTTGTGTGTCGTCAACGATGTGCAGCAGCTGAAGGAAACGAGCCTGAAAGATACGGACATACTGAAAAAAGTCTTGGCTACGAAAGAGCTGCAGAAAAAACATGCTGACGAAATCATCCATTTGGCGCAGAAAGCCGGCTGCAACGGCATTGATTTGGATTATGAACGGGTATTCCGCGATCCCGAAGCTATACCGCTGTATCTGCAGTTTATTGAGGTATTGCAGGCAAAAGCCCAGCGTAAGAATTTGACACTGCGTGTGATATTGGAACCGAATATTGCCTACAGTAAGTATGCATTTCCGGCAGGTCCGCAGTATGTCGTCATGATGTATAACCTGCACGGTGTACACAATGACGCCGGACCGAAAGCGGATTTTGCCTTTATACGAAAAACGATTGAAAAAATGGCATCCCTGCCGGGGACGCCTGGTATCGCGCTTTCTACAGGTGGCTGCTCGTGGAGCAGTACCGGCAGCAAGCAGTTTATCTCTGCCCAAGAAGCAGAAGCGCTGGCGAAGATCTATCGCGTGCAGCCCGTACGCGACAGCTTGAGTGATGCGCTGCATTTTTCCTATACAGATACCGATGGCAATACCATGGTTGTTTGGTATGCAGATGAACAGACTATTAGCAGTTGGATAGGAACAGCAAAGGTCTTTGGTATTACCGACATCAGTATTTGGCGTCTGGGAGACCATGAAAAGACCTATTTTTATCAGTTCGCAGCGGAAGGGGAAGCGTGATGGACATCATGGAATTTTTGATGTATGGAAGCGGGGTTTTATTTGCTGCAAGCCTAATCTTGTGTGCTGGAACCCTGTGGCAGAGAAAGAAATGGCATAAAGCGTTGTATGTAGATGAATTAACCGGTGAGTATTCGCACAAACGGTTTTGCATGGAAGCGCAGAAGTGGCTGGACAGCAGTTCCAATCCCAAGGCATTGATTGCTTTTGATTTGGATGGCTTTAAATTGATTAATATTGCCTTTGGGCATCGGGCTGGTAATGTCGTACTGCGGGAAGTTACGTCTATTTTGAAAAAACATCTGCACAACAAGGGAATTTTTGCCCGTAAATACGGGGATTTGTTTGCCCTTATGGTGCAGTATGAAACAGTGGATGAATTAAAATCACTGTGTGAAGCCATTGCCCTGGATATCATGCAGATTCATATTCGGCACAGACAAGTATTCCGCATTACCTGTTCTATGGGGATTTATCTCATCAAACCGGGAGAAACCAACTTAGAAAATATGCAGAACTATGCTGTGCTGACACGGCGGAGCATCAAAAAGCAGTATAACGTATATTATCGGTTTTACGATCCTGCCATGACTGCCAATATTGTAAAGAATAAGCATTTGATGGATAAAATCAGCCTGGCACTGCAAAATCATGAATTTAAGCCGTATTATCAGCCGCAGTATGATGCAAAGACGAAAAAATTGATAGGAGCGGAAGCACTGATTCGCTGGGAACAGCCGGACGGCTCCATCGTCATGCCGGGGAAATTTATTCCCTTGTCAGAAATCGTCGGCGTCATCATGTATATTGATGATTATATGTTTGAAGATGTATGTCGGCAACAGCACCAATGGAAAAAAGCTGGTTATCATACCCTGCCGATTTCGGTCAATGTATCGCGGCACCGTCTCTATGGCAAAGAATTTATTCAAAAATATGTAGACATACTGAAAAAGTACAGACTGGAATGTGAAGATATTCCTATCGAAATTACAGAAGGAACGTTGTTTAATGCTGTAGAAATCAGTGAAAAATTGGTCAGTGATTTGCGTAATCTCGGTTTCAGTGTTTTGATTGATGATTTTGGGATGGGTTATTCGTCGATCAGCATGGTCAAACGCTTCAAAGCATCAGCACTGAAGATTGATAAAAGTTTTGTCGATGATATGAGTGAAGAAGGCAAAATGATGATGACCTATATCATTGATATTGCCCAACTCATGCATATGCAGACTATCGCAGAAGGCGTGGAAACGAAAGAACAGTATGAATTTTTGCGGGACAACGGCTGCGACATCATACAGGGATTTTATTTTGCCAAACCCATGCCGGCAAAAGAGTTTGAAAAATTACTGCAGCATGCAGATACTGAGTTGTAATACGTACTAGCCTGTCGTACGGCAGACGTGATATACTCCTAAAGTTAGCGTGATTTAACTTTAGGGGGGGGGGGTATAACATAATCTTATCGTGTAATCCCGTTTTTTTTATATGGGATGAGTAAGGTGGAAAGAAAGCTTGTGTTGGGAGAGAACAAGATGAATAGATATATACGCGATAGCAGAAAAAAAGCTGCTGCAGAACGGAAGCAGATTGTTTCACGTTACTGCGGCAGCTCTTTTGAATGTGCAGATTAGTCAGTTAGGTGCAGCGTATGGTATACGGTTCCTTCCATAGTTTTCCATTGAAAGACCGTATCTTCCCAGGTCATGTAGCTGTGCGGGGAATTGTCTTTGGGCAGCGAGACAGAGCCGGGATTGAGGTAATACTGCTGCGTGCCGAAAGGCTGCCATGCCGGAACATGCGTATGGCCGTGCAGCAGAATGTCTCCGACCTGAAGCGGCGGCAGGTGGGATGTATTGTATTCATGACCGTGCGTAGCAAGGAGCAGATGGCTGCCCACAGGAAACAAGGCGTATGCTGCCATGATAGGGAAGTCCAGAACCATTTGATCGACTTCGCTGTCACAGTTGCCGCGTACACAGGCGATTTGCTGTTTGTA
>DJEN01000078.1:10040-22683 GCA_002431345.1 Megasphaera sp. UBA5897
CGGCTGGCATTTTCTTTTTCAAACTGCAGCAACAGCTGGCGGCAGTAATACGCCGAGCCGTGAATATCAGATGCGATGACATATTTCATAGTGAATCTCCTTTGCGGTGTTTAGTAGGATTTTAGATTATATTTGAAATGCTCCCGATCTTCCGGGAGAATGAGGTGCGCTTTGCTGTCGGCTTGGGTAATGGGACGGACAGGCCGACAGGGGTTGCCATAGGCAAGAACGTTGTCCGGAATGTCTTTGGTGACCACACTGCCTGCACCGATGACAGCTTGACTGCCAATATGAACGCCGTCCAAAACGATGACGTTGCTGGCAATCCAGACATTGCTGCCAATATGGATTCCCTGAGCGTATTCTGCCATGGTCATCTTGCCCTGCTCATTTAGACCCAGCCGTTCCTGCGCCAGCAGGGGATGGTTGGTAGCCATGAGAGAGACATTGGGACCCAGGCAGACGTTGTCGCCAATGTAAATGGGGCCGTCATCCATGACGGTCAGGTTAAAGTTGGCAAAAAAATTATTGCCGATATGTGTGTGGCAGCCGTAGTTAAACTGCAGCGGTCCTTGAAAATAGTAGACGCTGCCAATAGAGCCGATAATTTCTTTGATGATAGGCTGCCGTGCCGGATCGCTTTCGTCGAGCTGGTTGAAGCGGAGACAGGCACGATGGGCCTTGCGTTTGCGCTGTACCAATTCCGGCGTGCGGTTGTTGAACATACAGCCGACAAATATTTTTTCTTCTTCAGTCATTTGTATCACCTCGGATATAGGGTTAAACCTATTTGTATCATACTGGCTTACGCTGGAAAAAGCAAGGAGGCGCAGGCACTGGCGGGGACTTCTTTTGCCCAGGGTGAAAGAAACTGCCAAAGAACGGCGCCGTTTTGGGAAAAACACGTATACAGAAAATCAGGCCTCTGTACATATGTTTGTCATCATGGTATACTAATATAATCAATAACTATTATTTTTTACTTTGCTGAAACGAGGTAAGGTTATGGATATACAGTCTCATTTAAGTAAAGATTACGATACATCGCATCCTTTCCGCGTCGTTGCGCCGTATGAACCGATGGGCGACCAGCCGGAAGCCATTCGGTCGCTGGCAGACGGCGTAAAGTCCGGGCAGTGGGCACAAGTACTGCTGGGAGCGACAGGAACAGGGAAAACGTTTACGATGGCCAAAGTCATAGAAGCCGTACAGAAGCCGACCCTTGTCATCGCGCACAACAAGACGCTGGCGGCGCAGCTTTGCAGTGAATTTAAAGCGTTTTTTCCTGACAATGAAGTGGCATATTTTGTCAGCTACTATGATTATTACCAGCCGGAAGCATATATTGCTTCGACGGATACGTATATTGAAAAAGATGCGTCGATTAATGATGAAATCGACAAACTGCGCCACTCGGCGACGATGAGTCTCTTTGAACGGCGCGATGTCATTATTGTTGCGTCCGTATCCTGTATTTACGGATTGGGCGATCCGGAAGACTACAGCGAACTGGTCGTATCTCTGCGACTGGGGCAGGAAAAAACGCAGGAAGAGATTCTGCACAAACTCGTCGATATTCAATACACGCGCAACGATATGAACTTGGAACGCGGCACATTCCGCGTACACGGCGATACGATAGAAGTCATGCCGGCTGCTTATGATAATGCCGTTATCCGTATCGAAATGTTTGGCGATGAAATCGACCGCCTGACAGAAGTAGATGCCTTGACTGGTGAAGTGCTGGCAGAACGCAGTCATGTGGCTATTTATCCGGCAAGTCATTATGTAACGACAAAAGATAAGATGGAACGGGCTCTCGGCACGATTCGGACAGAACTGGACGCGCGGCTGAAAGAGCTGAAGGACGGCGGCCATTTGCTGGAAGCGCAGCGGCTGGAACAGCGGACGCGCTACGACATGGAAATGATGGAAGAAATGGGCTATTGTTCCGGCATAGAAAATTACTCGCGCCATTTGGCAGGACGCAAAGCCGGCGAAGCACCGTATACCCTGCTGGATTACTTTCCCGACGATTTTTTGATTATGATTGATGAATCCCACGTGACGCTGCCGCAGCTGCGGGCTATGTATGCCGGCGACCGTTCGCGTAAGGAAAACTTGATTGAATACGGATTTCGTCTGCCTTCGGCACTGGACAACCGGCCGCTGAAGTTTGAAGAGTTTGTCGAACGAATCAACCAAATTATTTATGTCAGCGCCACGCCGGGACCGTATGAAATGGAAGTACAGACCAATCTGGCACAGCAGATTATCCGGCCGACAGGGCTTTTGGACCCTAAAGTAGAAGTACGGCCGACAGCCGGGCAGATGGATGATTTGCTGAGTGAAATCCGCCGGCGCGTCGACAAGAAAGAACGGGTGCTCGTCACGACACTGACCAAAAAGATGGCTGAAGATTTGACGGATTACTTGAAAGAAATGGGCGTCCTCGTCCGTTATCTGCATTCGGATATTGCTACGATTGAACGGGCTGATATTATCCGTGATTTGCGGGCCGGCGTGTTTGACGTACTGGTTGGCATCAACCTCCTTCGTGAAGGGCTGGATATGCCGGAAGTATCGCTGGTGGCTATATTGGATGCCGATAAAGAAGGATTTTTGCGTTCTGATACGTCGCTGATTCAGACGATGGGCCGCGCAGCCCGCAACGTCGATGGGACTGTTATCATGTATGCCGATAAAATTACCGATTCCATGGCACGGGCTATGGATGAAACGCAGCGGCGCCGTGAAGTACAGGCGGCATACAACAAGAAACATCATATTATTCCTAAATCCGTCAAAAAAGACGTCGTCAACTTGATAGAACTGACGAAAGTGGCAGAAGACAGCAAAACATACAACAGCGGCAGTGACGGCAAGATGACAAAAGAAAGGCTGCATAAAGTAATTCATACGCTGACGCAGCAAATGAAGGAAGCCGCTAAAAATTTGGAATTTGAAAAAGCGGCAGCCCTGCGGGATAAGCTGGGACAGCTGCGGCAGCAGCTCAGTGCCATGAGCTATGACGACACGCTGCCCAAACAGATGCAGGGCCGTGATATGCCGTCAGCCCGCTACGTACGGAAAATAAAGCGGCCTGATGCAAAACGCAGAAAAGGCAAGTAGAAACAGGACATGGCAAGATTGAAAAAAGGAGCAGACAGATACGGTATGCAGGATAGATATATTGTCATTAAAGGAGCAAGACAGCATAATTTAAAAAATATCGACGTGAAGATACCTCGGGACAAATTAGTCGTGTTTACGGGATTGTCCGGTTCCGGGAAATCGTCGCTGGCATTTGACACGATTTATGCCGAAGGACAGCGGCGCTATGTCGAATCATTATCAGCCTATGCACGGCAGTTTTTGGGACAAATGGACAAGCCTGATGTCGATTATATTGAAGGCTTGTCACCGGCGATTTCTATTGACCAAAAGACGACGAGCCGCAATCCCCGCTCAACAGTCGGCACGGTCACGGAAATTTACGATTATCTCCGCCTGCTCTATGCCAGAGTCGGCGAAGCGTACTGCCCTAAATGCGGCAAACCGATTCGCCAGCAGACGATTGAACAAATGGCAGATGCCGTCATGGCTTTGGGAAACGGTGAAAAGGTTATGATTATGGCGCCTGTCGTTGACGGACGCAAGGGAACACACCAAAAACTGCTTTCCCGCCTGGTCAAGGACGGCTATGTCCGCGTGCGCGTCGATGGGGAAATATACTTGTTGTCAGACGACATTCCCTTGGATAAAAATAAAAAGCATACGATTGACGTGATTATCGACCGGCTGGTCATTAAAGAAAGCATTCTGACGCGTCTGACAGACTCGCTGGAAACAGCGGCCAAGCTGGCAGACGGCATTGTTCATATTTTTCAGATGAGTACGAAACAGGTATTGACATTCAGCCAGCATTTTGCCTGCCCGGACTGCCATGTCAGTCTGCCGGAAATTGAGCCGCATCTGTTTTCCTTCAACAGTCCTTTTGGCGCCTGCCCGGATTGCTCCGGCATCGGCAGCACGATGGAAGTCGATCCCAAGCTGGTACTGCCGGATACCCACAAGGCATTTATCGATGGCGCAGTGGCGGCACTCAGCAGCAATCCCGATTCTTGGTTTATGCGGCAGCTTGGCGGCTTGCTGCAGCTGCACGGCTTTTCGCTGGAAAACTGTTATGCCGATTTGCCTCATGAAGTACAGCAAGACGTCATGTGGGGCACAGACGATACGTGCGTGTTTGAATATGAAAACCTGCGCGGCGAAACCAAGCAGTACGCGACGGCCTTTGAAGGGGTTATCCCCATGGTGCGGCGCCGCTATAAAGAAGCCTCTTCCGATATGATGCGAGATCAGTTTGCCCAGTTTATGACCGTAAAGCCCTGTACGACCTGCCACGGCACGCGGCTTCGCCATGAAGCGCTGGCGATCAAAATCGGCGGGCTGCATATTGCAGAGCTGACGGACATGACGGTCCGGGACTTGATTCCTTTTTTTGAAAATTTGCAGTTGACGGAAAAACAGGCCTTGATTGGCAAACAGATTTTTAAGGAAATTAAAGCACGGCTGAACTTTTTACAAACTGTGGGCTTGGAATATTTGACATTGTCGCGGACAGCAGGCACTCTTTCTGGCGGCGAAGCCCAGCGAATCCGTCTGGCTACGCAGATTGGTTCCGGTTTGGTCGGCGTGCTGTATATTCTGGATGAACCGTCTATTGGACTGCATCAGCGGGACAATGACAAACTGCTGCAGGCGTTAAAGAATTTGCGGGATTTGGGCAACACGCTGATTGTTGTCGAACATGATGAAGATACGATGCGGGCTGCTGATTTTATTTTGGATATCGGGCCGGCGGCAGGAGAACACGGCGGCCAGGTCGTAGCACAGGGAACTGCCGCAGATATTATGGCCTGCCCGGAATCGCTTACAGGCCAGTATTTGAAGGGAACTAAATATATTCCCATTCCGGCTGTGCGCCGCAAGGGCAACGGCTCTTTTATTGAAATCATCGGTGCTGCCGAACACAATTTAAAGAATATTCACGTCGCCTTTCCATTAGGGACGCTGACAGTTGTCACCGGCGTGTCCGGTTCCGGCAAATCTACGTTAGTCAATGAAATCCTTTATAAAGGATTGGCAGAAGCCGTCTACGGTACGCCGCACCGGCCGGGAAAATTCAAAACGATTAAGGGAACGGAATATGTAGATAAAATCATTAATATTGACCAATCCCCCATAGGCAGGACGCCGCGTTCCAACCCGGCAACCTATACGGGCGTGTTTGATTTTATCCGCCAGCTGTACAGCCAGACTGCGGAAGCCAAGGTGCGCGGATATAAAGCGGGCCGCTTCAGTTTCAACGTCAAAGGCGGCCGCTGTGAAGCCTGCCGCGGCGATGGTATCATCCGCATTGAAATGAACTTTTTGCCGGATGTGTACGTACCGTGCGAAGTGTGCCACGGCGCACGGTATAATCGGGAAACACTGGAAGTAAAATATAAAGGCAAGACGATTGCCGATGTTTTAAATATGACTGTCGATGACGCCTGTGCATTTTTTGCCAACATTCCACGGATATACAATAAATTGAAAACCCTGCAGGAAGTAGGACTAGGCTATATACACATCGGACAGCCGGCGACGACGCTGTCCGGCGGGGAAGCCCAGCGTGTCAAGCTGGCGACAGAATTATCCAAGCGCAGTACGGGCCGGACGATGTATATTTTGGATGAACCGACGACAGGCCTGCATACGGCGGATATTCACAAGCTGATGGATGTGCTGCAGCTGCTTGTTGACGGCGGTGATACAGTCGTTGTGATTGAACATAATCTGGATGTCATCAAAACGGCAGATTATCTGATTGATTTGGGGCCGGAAGGCGGCGACGGCGGCGGCACAGTCGTAGCGACAGGGACGCCGGAAGCGGTCTGCGACGTACCGCAGTCTTATACAGGGCAGTTCTTGAAGCCTGTTTTGGAACGGACGAAAGCCCTGATGGCAAAGGAGCAGGACTGAGATGGCGTTAGCAGAAACGGTCTTGGAAAAAGTACGTAATTTGACGACCCAGCCGGGTGTTTATCTGTGGAAAAACGCGCAGGGGCAGATTATTTATGTCGGCAAGGCGGTCAATCTGCGCAATCGCGTGCGCAGCTATATCCGCCACGATGCCCGGCGGGCTCCGAAAGTAGCAGCGATGATAAGCCATGCGGCAGATGTCGAAACCATTGTCGTAGCCAACGAAATGGAAGCGCTCATACTGGAAAATACGCTGATTAAGAAGCATCATCCCCGCTACAATATCATGCTCCGCGATGATAAGACGTATCCGTACATCAAGGTGACGCTGCAGGAAGCGTATCCCCGTATTTTTATGACGCGCCGTGTCAGCCATGACGGTGCTCGGTATTTTGGCCCTTTTGCCAATGGACTGGCAGTGCACCGCGTGCTGAAATTGATGCAGCGGGCTTTTCACATTCGTTCGTGCCGCACCATGCAGGCAGACCGCCCTTGTCTGCAGTATCATCTGCATCATTGTGATGCGCCGTGCGTTCACTATATTACCAAAAAAGAGTACCATGAGCTGGTACAGCAGGCCGTCGATATACTGGAAGGACGTAATACAGAGATCATTCGGCAGCTGCAGAACCAGATGGAAGAAGCAGCAGAACAGCTGGAGTTTGAAAAAGCGGCTATGTACCGCGACCAAATGGAAGCCGTCAAAGTTATACAGGAACAGCAGCATATTCAGACAATTGGCGGCGGCGACATGGACGTGCTGGGATTTGCTGCTGATGCCGGCCAGACCTGCGTTCAAATTTATACGATACGTCAGGGACGGCTGCTGGGGCGGGAAACATTTACGCTGGAAAACAGCATGGATGAAACGAGCGGCGCCTTGACGGCAGCCGTGCTTGATCAGTATTATACAGAAAATATGTTTATACCTAAGGAAATCGTCGTAGCATCTGTAGAGGACTTGGAAGAACATGCCCATCGGCTGAGTCTGCTCAAAAAACAACGGGTGGATATTGTGATTCCGCAGCGGGGCATCAAAAAAAAGCTGCTCGCTATGGCCGAAGATAATGCCCGTGTCCTGCTGGAACAGCGACGCCTGCAGTGGCAGCATGACATAGATAAGACGAGCGGCGCCGTAGAAGCACTGGCGCGCGTGCTGGACCTGCCAAGGCTTCCGGAACGCATGGAATGTTTTGATATTTCACATACCCAGGGGATAGAAACGGTTGCTTCCATGGTTGTCTTTGAACATGGGCAGCCGGCGAAAAAAGAATACCGGCGCTTCAAATTAAAGACCGTACAGGGCAAGCCTGATGACTTTAAATCGATGGCAGAAATTATGGGACGCCGCTATGGCGAGAGGGACTGGCCGGAGCCGGATTTGATTGTCATTGACGGCGGCAAAGGACAGCTGCACGCGGCCCTGCCTATCATTCGGGACGCTGGCTGTGAAGCGCCTGTCATCAGCTTGGCAAAACGGATTGAAGAAGTATTTGTAGAAGGACGCAGTGATTCGATTATTTTGAGCCATCACACGCCGGAACTGCAGCTTTTGCAGGCTATCCGTGATGAAGCCCATCGGTTTGCCATTACATACCACCGCAGTCTCCGCGGCAAGCGAAGCCTGGTTTCCATTTTAGATCATATTGAGGGCATTGGCCCCAAACGGCGCAAAGCCTTATGGACGGCCTTTAAAACATTGGATGATATGAAGCAGGCTACGATAGAAGAATTGGCAGCCGTGCCGACGATGACTCACGAAGCAGCAGAAAATGTGTATTATTTTTTCCGCTTGGGAACGGATGAAAAACGAAAACTGACAAAATCATAGCATAAAAAAAGAGGACTGCCCCTTAACAGTCCTCTTTTTCTATGCTTGTTTAATGGAAAATATTGATAAATATAGTAATGATAGATGCGTTGACCGGGTCAATGATTAAAGAACCAATGAGCGGAATAACAAAGAATGCCGTAGGTGCCGGGCCAAAAAGTTCTGTCATGGCAGTCATGTTGGCAATGGCGTTTGGTGTAGCACCGAGGCCAAAGCCGCAGGCACCGGATGTCATAACGGCTGCTTCGTAGTTTTTGCCCATGACGCGGTAGACGATGAAATATGCAAAAATGGCCATGAATACAGCCTGGCTGAGTAAAAGAACAATCAGCGGAATGGCTAAGGTGCTGAGCTGCCAAAGTTTGAGGCTCATCAGCGCGCAGGTCAGGAAAATAGTCAGGCCCAAATTGCCCAATACTTCGCTTTCACGCTGGTATACTTTGTATACCTTGGTAAAATCTGCAATGTTGCGGATGATTGCCGCAGCCAGCATAGAGCCGATATACGACGGGAATACGATATTGATGCTGACAAAGAAATTAGTAATCAATGTGCCGATGCCCATGGCAAGAAAGAGATGTGCCATGGCATTCATGAAGCGGCGGTTGTCAATGGTTTGGCCGATTTTGTGTTCATCTTTGTCGGCAGCGTCTTTGTTGGATGCGGCGTGTTCCAGTTTGTTGATTTCATGCTGATAGGACTGCGGGTCCAAGCGTTCGGAGTCGGCACTGCTGTGCAAATCAAATTTGTGAACCAGGCGTTCGCCGATCGGGCCGCCGATAAGACCGCCGGCAACTAAGCCAAACGTAGCTGCTGCCACGGCGACAGTCGTGCCGTTGTCCAGACCGATGCCTTCTAAGACAGGGCCGAACGCAGCGGCTGTGCCGTGTCCGCCGACCATTGGAATGGAAGCCGTAGCCAGACCAATCAGCGGATCGAGCTGAAAAGCACTGGATAAGCCGACACCAATTATATTTTGGAGAATAATCAGGACAGTCGTGATGATTGCCATGCGCAGCACCATGATGCCGCCCCGGCGAATCAAGCTGAGACTGGCAGTATAGCCGACACTGGTAAAGAAAAGCATCATGCAGATATTCTGCATAATCGTATCTTGTTCATATGTCCAAATGCCATTGGTATATAAGATACAGTTGAGCACGGCAAATAAGATGCCGCCGACGACCGGTGCCGGAATACAGTATGTGCGCAGAAAACTGATTTTCATGCGCAGGAAGACGCCAATGTAGTAGATAACAATGGCGGCTGCCAAGGTTTGATAAATGTTTAAATGAATTGCCATAATAAAAGAAATCCCCCTTCATGTTGCTCCTTATTTTGGCGGGCCTAGGTGATAATTAAAAATATACAGAAAATATAGGCCAATACTTATATGATAACAGAAAATCAGCAAGAAAACAAATATAAATTGCGGCTTGTCATCATGCGGGCTGCAGCATACAGGGGGCAGGGGAAAATCCCGCCGTTATAGACGGATATACGGTGAAGTATAGTAATCCGCTAAGCCGCGGCGGCAGGCAGCCTGATGAAAACAAAGGGCCTGCATGTCCGTGCTTCGCAAATCGTACTGCAGGAGCATTTGGCCGTATGCAGACAGCTTGTGTTGCCCTTGCTTGATTTTGGTAATGATGGGAAAGTCCTTTTTTCTTTTTTTGATTACTGCAGCACCGGCAGGCGATAAGGCTAATATGCGGGCATATGCCGGCCCGTGTGCATACGCAGCGTCTATATCAGTCTGCGTTACATGGAGCATCGTATAGGCTCCCATGCGGCACAGACGGCTGTAGGCGTAGCGGCGTGTTTTTATGGCTGACAACGCTTCCGGCCAGGATGCGGCCTGGGACAGGCAGCGGTGCCAGCGGTTTTCCAAGCCTTCGGAAAAAGCGGCCAGCCTGCGCAGGGACTGCGGTTCCAGCAGCCTGTTTTCATACAGAATATAATCCCCGTAGCGGCTGTAATCGGTATACTGCCCTTGGCAGATGCACTGCTGCATATCCTGCTGAATGGCTTTGGGAATATAAGATAAAAGCGAAGAAACCGTACCGGTGCCGGTAATATGACGGCGCAGTGCCGATGCGCTAATATATGTATCTGTCGTACAATCGCTGTCGTGACGGTTTTGCCGCTGTACGGGAAAGAGCTGCATCGATGGAGCATACGAGAGAATAGCTTTCATATATTCCAATGCCAGCAGGGCGTTGGGCTGTGCCAGCAGGGAAGCAAGACGGGGAGATACTTGCCGGCGCAGCATGTCGCTTAGACATTGGCCGTACGATTGGCCGGCTGCAGGGGCTGCCGGGACGGTGAGCGTGCAGGCTGCCTGGGCCAGCGCATAAAAATCAGCTGCCGTACCGGATTCTGTGCCGCAGGCTATATGGGTGCAGCCGAGATGGGCGGCAAGACGAACGGCACCGGCAGCAAATTCTGCCGCTTGGGACAGCGCGTACAGTGTCGGCAGCTCTACGACGCCGTCAGCACCGCACTGCACGGCCCAAGATGCGCGGTGCCATTTATCAAACAGCGCCGGTTCGCCGCGCTGCACAAAGGAACCGCTCATGATAATCATGACAGGGGTATGGGGAAACTGACGGCGGACTTGCTGGATTAGATAGTGATGTCCCGTATGGAAGGGATTGTATTCTGCAATAATAGCGATAGCGTTCATAGCCTGTACTCCTTTATCATATGAATATATATATTGTACAATATTTATTCTCTGTTGGGACCGTGTTGTCTGATTTTTTCCCTTTTTATCACTACAGGAATATGCTATAATATGTACAAGTCTGTAGAAAGCATGATAGGTGATTGTATGAAAAAATGGAAAACAATATCAGCTATCGCCATGACGGTGGCTGCACTGCTGTGCGGCGGCTGCGGAAATCCGACGATGCTGGAAGAGTACAGTTTTGGGTATGTACAGCTGAAAAAAGGAGATTCTGAAGTATATTTGCAAACTCCTTTTGATTTAGGCCGTATTGACACAAATGATGAAGCAGGTCAGGCTTATATGAACCGGGATAAGCATATTACGATTATTGCGGAATCAGAACCCAAAGAAAACGGCACGCTGCAGGACGTGGCTAAAGCATCTATGGCAAAGCTGAAACAGACCGCTACTATTTCAGATCTGCAAATGAAGGTCACTGATACGACGGCCAGCGGCAGACCGGCTGTCGTAGTGGACAGCTCCTATTCCGTACAGCAGAATGGGCAGAAGACGCCGATTGTCGTACAGAGTCTCTTCTTTGAAGATAACGGTCAGATTTGGCATGTCATGTACATGTATCGCCAAGGCGATGCGATGGGCAAAGAAGTGACAGACCATATTTTTGGCCAGCTAAAATAATTTAAGAAGATGAAAGAGGGTACATTGCATGATCGTATTGGTTGTAAACTGCGGCAGCTCGTCCTTGAAATACCAGTTGGTAAACATGGACAATGAAGAAGTACTGGCAAAAGGGTTAGTAGAAAAAATCGGTCTTTCCGATTCTCAGCTGACTCATAAATGGAATGGACAGAAAAAAGAAATTAAACAGTCTATCCCCGACCATAAAGTAGCTGTTAAGCTCGTATTGGATATTTTGACGGATGCAGAATGCGGCGTTATTAAATCCATGGATGCTATTGATGCAGTAGGTCATCGTGTCGTACATGGCGGCGAAGAATTCGCTTGCTCTACATTGGTTACGGATGAAGTAATGAAAGCCTTGGAAAAATGTTCTTCCATGGCACCGCTTCACAATCCGCCTAACATTATTGGTATTAATGCCTGCAAGGCTATTATGCCGAACGTGCCGCAGGTTGCTGTATTTGATACGGCATTCCATCAGACCATGCCGGCCAAAGCATTTATGTACGGCCTTCCGTATGAACTGTATAAAGAAGACGGCATCCGCCGCTACGGCTTCCATGGTACCAGCCACCGCTATGTAGCAGGCCAGGTAGCTAAAGTTATGGGCGTTCCTGTAGAAAAACTCCGCATCATCAACTGCCATTTGGGCAACGGTTCTTCCTTGGCTGCTATCAAATACGGCAAATGCGTCGATACGACGATGGGCTTTACACCGCTTGCCGGTGTATTGATGGGTACACGCTGCGGCGACATCGACCCGGCTATCGTACTCAACGTCATGGAAAAACATGGCTATTCCATTAAAGAAATGGATACGCTCATGAACAAAAAATCCGGCGTTCTCGGCATTTCCGGTGTTTCCAGTGACTTCCGCGATCTTGGCGAAGCTGCTAAAGAAGGCAACGAACGGGCACAGCTCGCATTGGATATGTTCCACTATCAAGTACGTAAATTGATCGGTGCATTGGCTGCTGCAATGGGCGGTGTTGATGTCATTACCTTTACTGCCGGTGTCGGCGAAAACGGTATTGAAGACCGCGCTGCTATTTGTGAAGGCCTTGAATATCTTGGCGCCAAACTTTGCCCGGAACGCAACAACGTCCGCGGTAAAGATCAGTTAATCAGCACAGATGATTCTACTGTCAAGATGTATGTTATCCCGACCAATGAAGAAATCATGATTGCTCGCGATACCAAAGAAATCGTATCTAAATAATTCGTGTAATTACAGGTAAAGTAGTTAGTATGTTAGTAGTGTCAGGCTTCTAACTACTAACTACTTTTTTTGATGAGGTGAACAGCGTGAAATTATTATATTGGGATATAGACGGCACGTTGCTGAATACGGGCCGTGCCGGATTGTATGCGATTGAAGAAGTGTTTCATACTCTGCAGGGGCCGAATGT
>DJEN01000018.1:0-20868 GCA_002431345.1 Megasphaera sp. UBA5897
AGCGCTTTATCAGCAGCTCCCTGGTAGAATGTATACCGTTCATATAAGAACTTGGTCAATTTAGCCGGGAATGTCTTGGGCGGGCAGTCAGCAAAGGCATCGCTGCTGTCAAAGGTAATACCGGCTTCTGTCGTATTGGAAACAACGAATTCCAGCGAATCTTCATGAGCCAACGCCATAAAGGCATCGTATTCATCTTTGGCACTGATAACGGACGCTACCGAAGTAATGACCCGGTCTTCCGTATAGGTGCTGCCGTTTTGCTGGCCGCGCAGGCATACTGTATAGATGTTGTTCTGTTTGGAAAAACGGTCCGTCTTGCCGGAACGAGGCATAATAATGGCGGCGCTGCCATTGAACCCATTTTCTTCGTTAGCAACGTCAATCGCATAATCTACAAAACCTCGCAGAAAGTTGCCTTCGCCAAACTGTAATACTTTAATAGGACGGGAAACGTTTTTATAGCATTCACATACGTTTTTCATCAGTGTATTGCTCCTTTTTCACAGGGTAATTGAGTATTAAAGCTGAAATTGGAAATAATTAGCTACGTTGTTATAGCAAATATCTTCTACGAGCTGGCGCAGTGCGTCTTCATCGTTAGGATATTCTCCGTTTTCTACCAAGTTGCCAATCCAGTTGCAAAGAATACGGCGATAGTATTCATGACGTGCGTAAGAAAGGAAGGAACGGGAATCTGTCAGCATACCCAAAATATTGCCGAATACAGAAAGATTAGCAATGCTGGTCATTTGGTCAATCATGCCCTGTTTCGTATCATTAAACCACCATGCAGCACCCTGCTGAATCTTGCCGCGGGCTTCCGGTCCCTGGAAGCAGCCGATAATCGTGCCAATCATGGCATTGTCGGACGGCGTGCCGGAATACAATACTGTTTTCGGTAAAATGTGAAGTTCATGGAGATGATCCAAGAATGCAGCCAATCCTTTGCCGCAGTTGCCTGCAGCAATCGAATCAAAGCCTGTATCCGGGCCTAATTTTTTATACATTTCCGTGTTGAGGTCACGGAGCGTTGCAAAATGAAGCTGCATAACCCAGCCGCGTTTGTAATATTCACCGGCCAAGTACGTGAGAACGGCCGTTTTATAGGCTTCCGTTTCTTCTGTAGAAATGGCTTCACCGCGCAGTGCCTTGGCAATAATTCCATCTACTGTCTTTTCATCGGCTACACGGCAAAATACGTATTCCAATGCATGGTCCGTAGCACGGCAGCCCATTTCTTCAAAGAACGCAATGCGTTTGTCCATAGCACTGCGAATGTCTGCAAATGTTTTAATGGTTACGCCAGCAGCTTTGCCTAATTTTTCGATGTATGCTGCATAACCTTCTTTATCCACGTTCATCAGTTTGTCCGGGCGCATAGCCGGATATACTTTTGCGCTGCAGGTCTGTTCTTCTTTCAACTTCTGATGCCATTTCAAATCGTCAGCCGGATCATCGGTCGTGCAGATAACTTTGACATTGGATTGTTTAATCAATCCCTGTACGCCCATATCTGCTTCTTTCAATTTAGCATTGCAGGCATCAAAGATTTCTTTAGCACTTTTTTCATTTAACGGTTTGGTGATGCCAAAGTAACGCTGCAATTCCAAATGGCTCCAATGATAGAGCGGATTGCCGATTGCTTTTGAAAGAGCTTTCGCATATTCTACAAATTTTTCCAAATCCGTAGATTCTTTGCCGGTAATTTTTTCTTCCGGTGTCCCGTTAGAACGAATCAAACGCCATTTATAATGGTCCCCGCCAAGCCATACTTCCGTAATGCTTTTGAAGTGATGGTCTTCAGCGATTTCCTGCGGAGAAATATGGCAGTGATAGTCGATGATCGGCATTTTTTCTGCATAATCGTGAAAAAGATGCCGTGCTGTTTCCGTATCCAATAAAAAGTCTTTATCCATAAATTGTTTCATAATATATTAGCTCCTCCCGCTGTGCAGCATAAGATGTATGATAATAATAACTTGTAGTCGTAAGCGCGTTTTATATTGTAAGCTCTTACATTTCTTGTTGTAAATGTACCACTATGGTACAATCATGTCAATGTATTATGTGTATTCGGTATTAATTTTTAAAAATATGGCTTTTTTAATGCGTTTTTATCATTATATAGTATGTGAAAAATTGAGCATTCTCTGTGAAATTCTCGATAAGCCGTCTATTTTTGCCATGTTTTACACCCATTTACAATAAAAACTAACCTTATATCGTCATTATATGTAATTGTTTACATTGTTATTTATTAAGTTTTACCGTAAATATGCTATAATAAGATTAAAAATACAAAAGGAATTGTACCGTTATGAATATAACCATTTACGATATCGCCCAAAAATGCAATGTTTCCATTGCTACCGTATCCCGCGTACTAAACGGCAGCAGCCGGGTCAGTGAAAAAACAAAAAAACACATTCTTGAAGTCATGCAGGAAATGGGCTACAAGCCCAATCCCTTTGCACGCGGCCTGGGGCTGGATTCTATGAAAATAGTCGGCGTCGTCTGTACGGACATATCCGATATTTTTTATGCGCACGCTGTTTCTCTCTTGGAAGAAGGGCTGCGAAAGCATCACTTTGACGTAATGCTTTCCAACACCGGGACGGATACAGGCCGCAACAGCAAATACATCACCGATATGGCGGCTAAGCATGTCGATGCCATCATCACGATTGGCACTCCTTTTTCATCGGAAGCCGATATCCGCCAGCTGTGCCGTATAGCCGAACATACGCCGATTATCACCATCAACAGCGATTACCATCAGCCGAATATGTACAGTGTCGTCTGCAATGAAAAAGACGGCATGCGTGCTGTCATTCATAAGCTGGCCGAGCGGAACTATCATTCCATCTTGTATATTTACGATTCCCTGACCTACAGCGGCCGCCAAAAACTGAGCGGCATTCAAGCAGGACTTCGTGAATTGGGACTGACCGCTTCCTCACAGCTTCTCCGCCAAATCCCCCGCACCCTGAAAGATGCCGAAGCATTAATTGAAAACTTGCTGTCCAACAACGTCTATTTTGACGCCATTGTCACCTCTGAAGACGTCCTCGCCATCGGTGCGCAGCGGGCCGCGCGCCGATGCGGTCGCGATATCCCCGTTATCGGCTGCAACAACTCTATTTTAGCTCAATGCGCCACGCCTACTCTGACTAGTTTGGACAACAAACTATCCAGTCTTTGCAATGCCGCCGTCCGCATTGTCATGGATTTGACAAGCAAAGCAGACCTTTCTGTGCCCGTACGTACGGAATTTAGTGCAGAATTAGTAACACGCGAAAGTTTCCATGCATAACTTGCTGCTTTTAGAATATTTCCGCTCCAGCAAGGCAGCTTAAAATTTCATTTCTCTTTTTAGCACAACAAAAAGCGATGAAGACCTTATCTGATGTCTTCATCGCTTTTTTTCATACTCTTATTTTTTTATCGGCAGCGGATCGACCCGGCCCACTAAGAACAAATAGGACAATGCTCCTAATATGCATAATATGCCGGCTGTTGCCAAGGGTACTAAGAAGGACCCCTGGGTCAGCGTAAGCATAACGCCTGTAAACGTCGTAATAAATATGCCTGCCAAGTTGCCTGCAAAATTCATGATGCCGCCAATGGATGCAACATGTTTCGGCGTCGGCGAAATTTCTCCTACAATAACCCATGTATTGGAACCCGCAAAAGAAAGCGCCGCATACGATACAGCAAAAAGAGCCAAACACATGTAAATGCTTTCCGTCCATGCACACAACGCAATGCAAGAAGATAACAGCATGCCGCCAACCAAGCAGCTCTTACGAGCAAACGTCGCTGTATGTCCATGACGTACTAGCCAATCTGACGTAAATCCGCCAAGCCAACCGCCAGGAATTGCAAGTAGTGCCGGCAGCATCCCTAATGTGCCTAAAGCACTTAACGAAAATCCCCGCGTTTCCATCAAATAACTTGGGAACCATGTGATGAAGAAATAGATAGCAAAATTCAAACAAAACATGCCAATCATCAATCCCCAAATGGTTCTATAGTGAAACAGGCTGAGCCAAGATACTTTTTCCTGCGCAGCTTGTGGTGCAGACGCATCTTGTATGCCTTTATCTGCCAATAAGGCTTCGACTTGTTTCGGTGCAATATCTCGGTATTTTTCCGGATCTCGATAAATAAACCACCAGGCAATGGCCCATACGATCCCGATAGCGCCAGTAATGATAAACGAGCCGCGCCAGCCCACATAAGAAATAATCAAAGCGATTAAGGGCAGCGACAAGGCTGAGCCTACACGCGAGCCGCTGTCAAATAAGCTGCAGGCAATGCCCCGTTCGCTGCGCGGGAACCAGTTATATGCCGCTTTGTTAAACGACGGCATCGCTGCTGCTTCACCAACACCTAGCAGCAATCGAGACCCTACCATGTGTCCAAAGGTATGCACCAAGCCGGTTACAGCCGTAAAAATAGACCACCAAGCCACCGCAAATGCTAAACTAACTCGAACCCCTACTTTATCAATAAACCAACCAGCCGGCATTTGGCATAATGCATAGGTCCAAAAAAACGCACTCATAATAATCCCCATCGTTGCCGGATCTAACGCCAGTTCCGCCCGGATATGGGGCGCCGCTACGGCCAGATTCGCCCGGTCAATATAATTTATCGCATTTGCCAAAAAACACAGCGCGATAATAAGCCATTTCATGTTTTTAAAAGGTAAAAGCATACCGCCACCTCCTATTTTACAGTGCGCGTCACAATCACATCACTACCCAATCCCAATACATTGGCTATAACAACCGTTCCGGCCTGAATAGGTGCCTGAACCGTTACTTTCTTTATTGCTTCCATGACTTCAAAAATCTTGTCTTTAGGTATCGCTTGAGTAGTCCGCACGCTGGCCAGCGGCAAACTGCCGCCCTCTACTAAAACAGAAGATGCAATAGTCCGGCGCGGGTCAACAATTTCCTGCCGTACATATTCTTCTCCCTTGGGACAAAGATTCCCTGTTACCTTTTCCACTTGTTTCGCATCATTTATTTCTACTTCTATATCACACCCATTTGGGCAAACAATACATGTATATTTCTGTATCATGCCATGGTCACCTCCAAATCACCAGTATGTTGTAATTTCGATTTTTGTACGTTAATATGCATCATTTCTGCCGGAACAGCTCGTTTAAACGGCTTCGTCAACACAACATTTCCATTTTGCGTAATGACAATTTTTCCATCCCGTTTAGGGAAACGCACCCGAAATGCCAAGGTAACATCTTCATCTGCGCTAATGCGCTGCGGCACCAGATTGCCTACCCCTTGCCCGCAGTGAACAGATATATCACAGGTATTTAATTTAGTTCCCTGTACATACGCTGCCGCACTATCGGCTAATTGTTCCGCTTCTTTAGATACAAAATCGACCAAATCATGCACATGGAGCACATTTCCGGCTGCAAATATACCCGGTATTTGTGTTTGGAAGTATTCATCTACTACAGCGCCTTTTGTCTGACTATCCAATGCCACACCTGCCCGGGAAGACAATTCATTTTCCGGAATAAGCCCTACTGACAAAATCAGCGTATCGCATGTATATTCTTTTTCTGTGCCGGCAATAGGCTGCATGTGTTCATCCACTTTAGATACGATGACACTCTGCAGACGCGTATCCCCTTTGATTTCTGTAACCGTATGGCTCAAATACAAAGGAATATGGTAATCCTTCAAACATTGCTGAATATTGCGCGGCAGCCCGGCTGCATACGGCATAATTTCAAATACCGCTTTGACATGGGCCCCTTCCAAGGTCATGCGCCGTGCCATAATCATGCCAATATCCCCAGAACCTAAAATAATCACTTCTTTACCAGGCATGCGATTGTAAATGTTCATATATGCCTGTGCAGTTCCTGCCGTAAAGACGCCTGCCGGACGTTCCCCAGGAATCCCCAGTGCGCCGCGGGGACGTTCCCGGCAACCCATCGCTAAGACAACCGCTTGGGCTTTCCAGGTCTTTAAGCCGTCGCGGCATGCTGCCGTTACTACTTTATCCTTAGATATATCTAAAACCATCGCGTCCGTCATATACGGAATCTGCAGGGTTTCCACTTCATCAATAAACCGCTGGGCATATTCTGGGCCGCTTAATGTTTCACCAAACCGCGTAAGACCAAACCCATCATGAATGCATTGCCGTAAAATGCCTCCCAAATAGGCTTCCCGTTCTAAAATCAAAATATTTGTAATGCCTTTTTTCCAAAGTTCCACTGCTGCTGCTAATCCTGCCGGACCGCCGCCGATAATGACAACATCTTTTTCTATCATTTTTCTTCACGCACCTTTCCTGTCAAAATCCAAGAACCAGGTCGGCAGTATCTGACGGCTTCCGGTTTCTTGTTCCATTCTTCTTCCAGCATTTGTTCTATTTTCATCTGGCAGTATCCGCCTTGACAGCGTCCCATCATGCAGCGTGTCCGATACTTAATGCCGGTCATCGTCCGCACGCCCAGAGGATTATGAATTGCCTGCAATATCTCTGCTTTAGTTACTTTTTCACAGCGGCAAATAACTTCACCATAATCAGGGTTTTCTGCTATGAGCTGTGCTTTTTCTTCTGGCGATGCCTTGGCAAACCGTCTAATACCCTTGCGAGCTGGATTAAATGCCGGGTTTTTCTTAAATGTTTCTCTTTCCTGCATCATATCTGCAACATATTCCGCAATAGGTACTGCCGATGTAAGACCTGGAGATTCAATACCTACTAAATTCACGGCCTGAGGAGCAATATCATCGCGAATTTCTATTTTATAATCCTGAATCTTCCCATTGTCATCTACCCATTTCGGCAAGATACCCGAAAAGTTGCGAATTTGATCTTGCTT
The DNA here is from genome assembly GCA_002431345.1 of Megasphaera sp. UBA5897. GTDB lineage: Bacteria > Bacillota > Negativicutes > Veillonellales > Megasphaeraceae > Megasphaera. The sequence continues at coordinate 6,881 of DJEN01000018.1, forward strand.
ATGGATATGCGGCCAAAGACGGGACGCACTTTCTGCAAGAAAATCCATGTTGCGCTGCGGTACACCGTAATAAGAAAAATCAGCAACAGTTTCTGCATTCGGGCCTACGGTGACATTGCCGTCAATCGTATTCGTAACATGTACGCCCATATAGGTGTTGCTTGGAACAGGATATACCGGCATGGGCAGCAGTTTTCCCATTTTTTTATCCAAAATAATATAGTCGCCTTTAGAACCAATCACCTTATATCCCGTTATCCCTAACATATCCGATATTTCTTTACAGCCAAGGCCTGCCGCATTGACTACCCAGCGGCTCGCAAATGAGCCATGATTTGTCTGAACATGATACAATCCATCTTCTTCACGATGAATGGCCGTCACTTTTTGATTGAAAAAGAACTGGACACCATTGGCATGCGCATTTTCTGCCAGCGCAACCGTAAATTCAAACGGATCCATAATGCCGCTGTTATGCGACCACATAGCAAATTTGCCCACGACAGCCGGAACCAGTTCATGCAGTTTTTCTTCGCCAATCAGTTCAAGTCCCGAAGCTCCGTTCGCTTTTCCCTGTACCATGGTGCGTTTGAGCTGCTGCATATCTTCTTCTGTATTCCCTACTAATACTTTGCCGCAGCGTTTAAAGGCAAAATCTAATTCGTCTGCCAAATCACCCATTTCCCGATTGGCCTTAACACAGAATCTTGCTTTTAACGAACCTGTATCATACGCAAATCCGCCATGAACGACTGCCGAATTACGACCGCTCGTTTCATTGCATACATCCAAATTTTTTTCCAATACACCAATCTGCAAGGTGTACCTTGATAATTCTCTCGCTATGGCACTGCCAATAACACCAGCGCCAATAATCAGCACATCATATTGTTTGCTCATAGTTCCTCTCCTTATTGTGTATTTCAACATTTGTAATATATTTCGTTATTTGAATTATATCACTACCGTGTATTTCAAACAATATCTATCGCCGTGCTAAATTTGTATGACAAAAAACGATTCTATTATTTTTTTGCATACATAATAAAAAACAAAAAAAGGAGTCCATCGCTCGCGCGACGGCTCCCTGCGTTTGTTCTATTTTTCAAAATAATCCGGAAATGTTTGCTTCATAGCAGCTATATTTTCATGGTACCGCTGCAAATGATGGCGGGCAATGCGATATGCCTGCTCGGTATCTTTATTTTCAATCGCATCAACGATCTGTTCATGATCTTGCAAAATATGTATCTGCGGCTGACACCGAAAACTCAGCACGGTTGTCCGGTCAAAATGAGGCGAAACCGCTTGTACAATGTCATACCAATACATTTTATGACACATGGTATACAGCATAGCATGAAACTTTTTATCTAATTCAAAAATTTTTCGTTCTTGTTTTTTCTCTATATAGTACTTCCAAACGATAACATTTTCCCGCAATGCATCAATATCTTCATTCGTACAAACTTCACAAGCTGTTCGCACAATTTCAGCTTCCAATACCTCTCGCAGCTGCCGCACTTCTTCTACTAAGTCCTCGTGAATTAATGAAATATATGTCCCTTGTTTTGGCCGAATATCAATTAGTCTATCCTTATTCAACTCTAAAATAGCTTCCCGAATCGGCGTCCGACTCATTTGAAATATATCGCATAATTCTTTTTCTACTATTTTTTCTCCCGGCTTCAACTCCATATTAACAAGATTATATACCAATACCCGCCGCACATATTCTTTGGCTGACTCCTCCGATTTTTTACACAACAATTCCATGCCGCATATCACCTCTTTGTTTTTTCTTTTTATTGTAATATATTACGCTTGCTTTCGCCATGCAAAAAGCGGCTTCTCTAGCCGCTCCTTTACTGATTCACTTTTCCTTCTATTTGAAATAATCCGGATATTGTTTTTTGAGTACTTCTACATCACCGATGACCTTATTAATATGTTCCGTCATAATCGCCACGCCGCGGACTTCATCATGACGCATAACCGCCTCTACAATGGCACAATGCTGACTGTATAGCATTTTAATCTGTTCATTGGCTTTTGTTATGTTAAGTACTCGGGCACGCAAGTAATCGGCATTGGCATCTTGCACAATATGCCAAATATGTGATTTATTGCATCCTGCATACAGTAATTCATGCATAGCGTTATCACTTTTAAAAAAAGCTTCAGCATCTTTCGTATCTACTAAATATGCCTGTTCATGAAGACATGCCTGCAGCCTTGCCAACCACGGCTGGGGAAATTCTTGACATGCTAATTGTATAATTGCATTTTCCAAGGTTACCCGCAAAAAACGAAACTCTGATATTTGATCCGTATTAATTTTAGATACAAATGTACCTCGCTGAGGCAATATATCCAATAGTCCTTTTTGCGCCAACCGAATAAATGCTTCTCGCACGGGCGTACGACTTACACCTAATATATTCGATAGTTCTTGTTCGGACATAGCCGTTCCTGGGACAAGATGCATAGTCATGATATTTTGGTATAACACACGATACGCATACTCCCGAACGTTTTCCCGTGGTTCTTTTTCTATTAATTGTAATCGTTCCATACCGTTCTCCATTATCACCTTTTTTATTCTATATCATTTATTTTATCACATCTTGTGTATTTTTTATATTTACTTTTTTTATAATATAAAAAATACTGTCTGCAGTTCGATTACAGACAGTATTTTGAAACAAATATAAATTATGCTCTTGCTGCTTTAACGGATGCAATAAATTTCTTAGCTGCTTCTGTGATTTCTGCTGCTGTCTTGCCGCCGCCTGTCAACGCACCGCCAGCTCCTACAGCTACGCAACCAGCTTTGATCCATTCGCCTGCATTTTCAGCATTGACGCCGCCTGTCGGCATAAGCGGAGCCTGTGGAATCGGGCCATGAATGGCTTTGATCGCTTTCATGCCCAAAATTTCTCCTGGGAAGATTTTAACAACGTCTGCACCGGCTTCTAATGCCTGTAATACGCCATTCAATGTCGTCGTACCTGGCATAACGGCAATCCGATACCGATTGCAGAGTTTTACCGTTTCCAAATCAAAGGCAGGCGATACAACGAACTGAGCACCGCTCAAAATAGCAATACGTGCCGTCACGGCATCCAATACGGTGCCTGCTCCGATGATGACATCCGGATTATCTGCATATTTTTTGCTCAAGGCTTCAATGGCTTCATGAGCTTGCGGTGTCGTGAAAGCTAATTCAATAGCCGTTACGCCCCCAGCAATGCAAGCGTCGGACATAGCAATTGCTTCTTCCGGATTTTTTCCGCGAATAACTGCTACGACCCCAATATCTTGTATTTTTTTTACTACGTCGATTTTATCCATCTTTTATTCCTCCTATACCAATTACTGATGAGTATCCTGAAATTCTTTTAATTGTTGCCGCGTTGGCAGCCCTTCATTATCCCCAGCAACTTGAATTGCCATAGCTCCGATAGCTGCCCCACGGCGAGCGGCTTCTTCCAATGTCAAGCCATCCAACAAGCCACTGGTAAAGCCTACAGCAAAGCCATCGCCGGCTCCAACCGTATCCACAATATGGTCGATATGATAGCTCGGTACATACAATTCTGTATCCGCTGTCCGGATGTACGTCCCGTTGCTGCCGCCCATTTTGATGACCACCGTGCCAATACCGCGCTGTAAATAGTAATCGGCTATGTCTTTTTCATTATCACGGCCCGTCAGAATTTTTCCTTCACCAAGTCCGGGCATGACGATATCCGCATATTGCGCTGCATCGTTAATAACCCGTGCCATTGTTTCCTGATCTGGCCACAACATGGGACGCAGATTGGTATCAAAGGAAATACGTACGCCTTCGCTGTGCGCTTTTTTCATCAGTGTATAAATCGTTTCCCGGCAGGATTCGGAAAGGGCCAGCGGAATCCCGGTCACATGCAGATGGTCTACGCCCGTCCAGTCTATGCCTTCCAAATCGCTGGGCTGAAAATGGGAAAATGCCGTATGCTTACGGATATTGGCTACTGTCGGGTCTCCTTCCAAGACTTTTTCTTTCATCTGGAATCCCGTCATATGATTGATATCGCTCCAAACATACGTATCATGAATGCCATTATCTTTCAGAAAGTTGCATATACTTTTGCCAAAGGGATCGTTGCCGACTTTAGAAATATACGATACATCGTTGCCAAGCCGTGCCATGCCGACTGCATAATTGAGTTCTGCTCCGCAGACATGACGGGAAAACTGTTCGACTTGTTCCAACGGGCCCGTTTCTGTCGCGATCAACAGCCCCATGGCTTCGCCAATCGTCAATACTTTGCTCATACTATATAGTCCTCCGTAAAATGGGATAAACCGCCGCATAAAACATGCAACGGTTTTCCTATGAAGTTATAAATTTTCTTTGATTTTTTCAATAATTTGAGTATATTCCTGATCCGTCAAATGAACCCGATTGGGATCCATTGCAAATGTCGTCCCCCATTCAAAGTCATCATCTTTATATTTCGGAACCAAATGGAAATGTAAATGATGGCCTGTATCTGCATAAGCGCCATAATTTACTTTATCCGGATGGAATGCTGCATGAATGGCTTTCGATGCTCTAGCAACATCTGCAAAAAATGCATTGCGCTGTTCATCGCTAATATCCGTCAATTCGCTAACATGTTCTTTATATGCTACAATGCAGCGGCCACGATGGCTTTGTTCCTTAAACAATACCAACAGGCTGACAGACAAATCGCAAATATAAATGCCGAATTTATCAAGGGGTTCACCCTTTACACAATACCCACAATTTTGATCTACCATATTATATCACCTCATTATAAAAATAACGATAAAATTAATACCATAATTAATCCTACAACAGAATTGACCAACTCCAACAATCCCCACGTTTTAAAGGTCTGGCCCATGGTTAAGTTGAAGGTTTCCTTCATCATCCAAAATGCGGCGTCATTTGGCATGGTAATCGTATTACTGCCAGCTGCTGTTGCCAACATAAGCAATGTCGGATTGACATTAAATACCGGAATAAGCGGTGCTACAATACCAGCTGCTGTAATAGCAGATACAGCACCTTGTCCCGTTGCCCAACGAATGACAACCGTAATGAAAAATGCCAAAATAAGCGGTGAAATAGACAATCCTGTGACGGCTGCCGCAATATGCTGCCCTACGCCGGCATCGACAATAACTTGTTTGAAAACACCGCCGGCACCGATAATCATGACAACAGTCGAAATACTTTTAATAGCGGATGTAATAGAATCAGATGTTTCTGAAATCGTACGGCCTGCACGCGTGCCAAATACATACATCGCAACTAATACAGCTAACAACAAGCTAATATTCGGACTGCCCAAAAATTCAAAAATTGTATATACCGGCGTACCTTTTTCTACAAAATTAGCAATGATTGTATGTCCAATCATTAAAATCGCCGGAATTAAAGGAATTAACAAGCAAACAATAAAATTCGGTAATTTAAATGAACCAAATGACGTTTCATCAATATTCCCCAATTTTGGGGCTGCAAACGTATCCAATCCTTTTACGAATTTTGGTAAAATAATACCAGCACAAATAATAGACGGAATAACAACTACCAACCCTAATAAGTATACCATACCACCGTCAGCACCAAAAGCATCTACCAATGCTACTGGTCCTGGCTGAGGCGGAAAAATACTATGCGCCTGCGCAACAGCTGCCAGTACCGGAATAATTAAGAACATATACGGGATTTTGGCTTCTCGAGCAATACTAATAACCAGCGGTACAACAACCATAAAAGCAACTTCAAAAAACATGGAAATACCAAAGATAACGCCAACGGCTAAGACGCCCCACTTCAGCATGCGAACACCGCAGTGTGCAACAATCGTATCGGCAATCTTTTTAGAAGCGCCGCAATCTGTCATCAACTGCCCCAATGCCGCACCTAAAATGATAACTAATCCAACACCGCCTAAAGTGCTTCCTGCGCCTTTCGTAACGGTTTTGACTAATGTTGTCGTATCCATGCCTTCCATAAAAGCTACAAAAACAGCAATCAGCAATAAGGCAATCATACTGTGCATTTTAGCTTTGACAGTTAAAAATAATAATAATGCAATTGCTATAATTACCCAAATAACAGGCAATACATGTTCCATAATATCTCTCCTCGCAACACAATTTTTAATCAAGATTTTATATCTTGTTTTTTTTATGATGTTTGGCAAGTATAATTACATGTAGTATGACCAAAAATCAGGTATGAACATGATAGCGCTACATAGTGCCATCATGTTCATACACTTACTTCCAGTGAAAATTAAAGTATCGGTTTATCCGGCCAAAGTTTTTCATACGGATGACCCGTTAATTCTTCAGCAACTTTTTTAGATTCAGCGGTAACATCTTGCTTGCTGCCACCATTTTCCAAACGTGCCATTTCATTTTTCAAAATTTCGTGTGTTTCACGATTCAATTTAAACCGAGTTGACAAAACAAAGGCTAATGCAATCAAAATAACCGGCCCAATGAAGAACATCAAAACAATGCCATTTTGAATACCAAATGGTGTTGTCGCTGCATCCAGCATCGTCTTGGAATTAAAGCCCATTTCAGCCAACACAATGCCGGCAATCCAAGAAGCAACAGCCCCCGTAGATTTACGGAAGAATGTCATAACAGCTGCATAAATACCAGCGCGGTCGCCACGCGTAATCATGCGGTCAATATCAGGAATGAAGGGGAATACATTCCAAGGGGTAAATTCCAAAATGCCGCGAGCCAGCTGATATACAACAGAAATAATAATCAGCATAATAAGCGGATTGGAAACATTGAAGAACCATACGGCTGCATAGCCTGCCATGGTTACGATAATAGCAAGATAGCTCAAGGAATACAAGAAACGCGGACCATGAGAAATCATCAGTTTAGCAGCTGCCAAGGTAGACAAAATACCAAAGATGGACAATGCCTGTAAGGTCCAGGGCCAATCTCCCTGAGCGCCTTGAATGCAGCAAATAATAAATGTCGGCAACATCGTAGAATAAAAATCTTTACCTGTAAACGACAATAAGTAAATAGCTAAATGCTGACGGAATGCTTTATTCTTAAAGGTAGAGCAGTAGTCATGAACCATTTTGCTTAACATTTCACCAATGCTCATTTTCGGGCGGCTGTCTAATTCTTTAATAAATTCCGGAGTTAATGGCCGTTCCCATGTAGCACGATAGGAAATGAAAATAGCAACAACAAATATAACGGTCCAAATAATCCCAGTAATCAAATAGGCATCCGGATTTTGCATCCGTTTTAATACGGCCAATACAATAAATACAATAGCTGTACCTGTTGCCGAAATGAACATACGCGATCCAGAAAGTACTGTACGGAGTTTATAATCATTCGTCATTTCTGTCGGCAATGTTTCCCAAGCGATCAAAATCATGGCAATAACCAATTCAATCGCAATGTAAACAACTAGATAATACCGCCAATCATCGGATTGTACCCAAAACAGCGGGAATAATATGGCAAATAACACGCCGCCGATAAGCATGAAGAAATGGCGACGACCAAATCGCTTACCTAAAGACGTACGATAAAATCCATCAGTGATACTGCCAAAAAACAGTGAAAACAATGCATCGAAGATACGGCCAATACCGGTAATAGCCCCTGCAAAAGCCGGGCTAATCCCTTGGCTCAATACGAAAGCGAAAATAACACCAGATACAATGTTATTCCAACCACCGCCCATTAAGTCTGTCAAGCCGTAGCCAATGCCACGCTTAATATTAATCTTTTTGGGCGTATATACCCAATTTTTTTGCTCACTCATATCTTTTTACCTCATTATGCGTTTACAGAAAACCGAAAATACGTATTGGCATTATTAAAGGAAATATCTTCCACGATTTTGCCCAGGTAATCATAATCTTCAATAACCTGACCCCGTTGAACCCATTCGCCAATAAGATTACATAATACACGACGGAAATATTCATGACGAGGATAGGATAAGAAGCTTCTGGAATCTGTCAGCATGCCAACGAAATTGGCTAATAAGCTTTGCTGCGCCATGGTAATCAATTGATTTTGCATGCCTTCGCGGGTATCATTGAACCACCATGCACATCCTAACTGAAGACGTTGTATACAATCGCCTTGGAAGGATTGCATACCGGTTGCTAATTCCATCCAGTCATTCGGATTCGTAGAATACAAGATTGTTTTCGGAATTGCATTCGCAACACTGCCATCATTTAACAGCAAAAGGATTTCTTTGGCAATACCTGTTTGAGAACCTACGGAATCAAATCCTTTATCCGCGCCGATTTTATCAAACATGGGTTTATTCATATTGCGCAGTACATTCATATGAAGCTGCATAACCCAATCGTATTTTTTATTCAACCGCATAAACATCTGCAATAAAGCAGTCTGATAGCCAAATACTTCCTTATCAGTTAATGGTTTATTGTGCAATCCTTTCACAATGATTTCATTTACTTCGGCTTGAGATAACTTATAATAATAATAAGTATTCAGGCCAAAATCCGATACATGACCGCCAACTTCATTAAAATATGCAAAGCGAGTATCTAATGCTTTTTCCAAGGAGTCAACGTCTTTCACATCAATGTGAGTTATTTCACTTAATTTGGCAATATACTGCGGATAGCCTTCATTGGTAATATTAAATAAACCATCGGGACGCATAGAAGGCAATACTTTAAACCGTTTTTCTTCTTTAGCCAACAGTTTATGATAGTGTAAATCTGAATTGACATCATCCGTTGTACATACTACTTTGACATTGGCATTAGCAATTAAATTCCGCGGTTTGAAATCATCTGTCTGCAGCAATTCATTTGCTTTTTTCCAAATAGTTGGAACATTTTTTACCAACACAGGTTCTTGAATACCAAAGAAACGTTTTAATTCCAAATTAGCCCATTCGTAAATAGGATTGCCAATTGCTTTTTCCAACGTTCCTGCCCAAGCAACCATCTTTTCATATTCGTCGTCGTCACCGGTAATTAATGATTCCGGAACGCCATTGGCTCGTTCCAAGCGCCATTTGTAATGGTCGCCTAACATACCATCATTCAGCCAAACTCTGGTCAAATTCGGATAGTTTTTATTTTCATAAATATCCTTAGGTTCCAGATGGCAATGATAGTCAATAATTGGCATGTGTTCTGCATGTTCATGATACAGCTTTTTAGCTGCTTCACTTGTCAGTAAAAAATCATTATCCAAGAAAGACATGATACTCACTCCTTATACTGTAATCTTTCAATCCATTTTTAATATACACGATAAGGTAATGCTGCCCTCTCTATCAACGTATAGATTCATACGTTGATAGAGAAAAGAGGCAAGCATTACTTTATTTTACATATTTGACCAAGGTATTCCGTACTGCATGAGGACCGGCAATCAGTTCATCAAAATATCCTTCTACTTTTTCACCAAGGCCTACGGCATACAAATCACTGCCAAAAATATCGGCGTTGGAAAGGATAGGCTTCAATTTACCTTTTGCCGAAGCAACATCACCCAAAGTGATTCCCTGCAAAGAAGCTTGTAAATCGTTGAGCAATGGATCCGGGCTAGGTTCAAAAGCGTTGCCTTCATCATCTACGGCCAATAAGTAACGGCACCAACCGGCAATTGCCAAGGGGATGAATTCCAAATCTTTTGCTTTATCTCCATAAGCTTTGATGGTTTCGCCAAAACGAATACCAACTTTCTGCGATGTATCAGAAGCAATACGCTGTGGTGTATCCGGAAGATTACCATTGGTCAAACGCTGTTCCAATACTTCTTTAATAAATGCCTGCGGTTCCAATACGCCCGGGTTGGTAACAACCGGAAGGCCTTCTTGATAGCCAATTTTTTCAATCAAGCCTTTGAGCTGTGCATCTTTCATTTCATCCGCAATCAATGTATAACCAAGGAGACAACCATAAACAGCTAACGCCGTGTGCAATGGGTTGAGGCATGTGCATACTTTCATGCGTTCTACTTTATCTACCGTTGCTCTGTCCGTGAAAATAACACCGGCATTTTCCAAGGCAGGTCTGCCATTGGGGAATGTATCTTCAATAACGAGATACTGCGCATTTTCAGCATTGACAAATGCTGCGTATGTTCCTTTATTCGTATGAATCAATTCGGTATCTTCAAAGCCAAGACCTTTCAAATAATCCTGTACTTTAGCAGAAGAACGCGGTGTGATTTTATCAATCATGCTCCACGGGAATGTAACTTTCTGCGGATCATTGATATAATCAACAAAACCTGCATCAGCAACGCCATTTTTTACCCAAGCATCGGCAAATGTCGTCATAGCTGCTTTGATTTTATCGCCATTGTGGGAGCAGTTATCCATGCTCAAAAATGCAAACGGATAGGCACCAGCTTTATAGCGCGCATAGGCAAGTGCTGCAATGCAACCCATAGAACTCGTTGCTTTTTCTGGACCGTTTTTCATATCTTCAGCAACAGCTGGGAAATATTCACCAGCGTAATTCGTCAATTTATACCCTTTTTCGGTAATCGTGAAGCTGGCAATCTGTAAGGACGGATTGACGAAGATTTCTTTTAAGCGATTCCAGTCTTCTGTAAAGTCAGGACGGCATACAACAGAATCTACGACAGAACCAATAACTTCATTTTCAAATCGTCCGTCAGCATACATCGTAACGGCTAAGCTCAAGTTATCAAAGGGGCGATATACTTTTTCAATGACTTCTTCATCATATGTTTCGGCTGTAATAATGCCCGTTTTTGCCTGACCTTTATTTAATAAATGCTGCTGCAGTGCTGCGATAAATGCACGGAAAATATTACCGCCGCCAAAATGTACCCACTGCGGAGCTTTTTTTGTTTCTGCAGCAACAGCTGCGTCATCAAATTGATATGTTGTAATGCCGGCTTGTTTCCATGCGTCGGCATGCTGTTTAATAGCTTGACGATTTAAATGCAACATGATTGATGTGTTCCTCCCAAACTAAATTTTATAATTGACCACAAGTGCGATTAATCGCATCCCATAAACCTAAGATATAGTTAGCACCAAGAGCTCGGTCATAGAGGCCATAGCCTGGGCGGCCTTCTTCGTTCCAAATCATACGGCCGTGGTCCGGACGAATTGGACCATCAAAATGAATATCGTAAGCTGCTTTCATGATTTCATACATATCTAAGCTGCCAAATTGCGATTTATGAGCTACTTCATTAAATACCCACGGTTCATGTACTTGGATATTGCGGACATGGAGGAAGTTGACACGATTCATTTTGCCAAACTTGCGAATGATATGCGGAATATCGTTCTGACGATTGGAACCCAATGAACCAGTGCAAATCGTAAAGCCATTGCTTGGGCTGTCAACCATAGCAGCAATTTTATCTAAATCTTCTTCGTTTTTCACGATACGAGGCAAGCCAAATACAGATTTTGGGGGATCATCCGGATGGATAGCCATTTTAATACCCAATTCTTCAGCAACAGGAACAATGGCATTCAAGAAATACGAAAGGTTTTTGCGGAGACCATCTTCGTCCATGCCTTCATATTGTTCAAATAAATGGGATAATTCTTTCAAACGTTCCGGTTCCCAACCAGGAAGAACAAAGCCATTGCTGTTATCCAAAATTTCTTTTGCCATGTCTTGCGGTGTTTTGCCAGCAATAACATGATAGTCATATGCAAGAGCTGTTGAGCCATCATATAACGGTTTTGCTAAGTCCGTACGTGTCCAGTCAAAAATCGGCATAAAATTATAGCAAACCATCTGAATGCCGGCTTTAGCAGCATTTTTTAAAGAAGTAATATAGTTTTCAATATATTTGTCACGACTTGGCAAGCCTAATTTAATATCTTCATGAACATTAATGCTTTCCAAATCTTTAAATACCAAATTATTTTCTTCAGCGATTTTTTTAATATGAAGCAGAGGTTCTACCGGCCATACTTCACCAACAGGAATGTCAAATAATGCACCTACAATGCCGTCCATACCAGGAATCTGGTCAATCTGCTGTAATGTGATTTTGTCATCGTTTTCGCCATACCAGCGAAATGTCATTCTCATGCTCACTTTATTCTCCTCCATATACACTAATACATTTATGATTGTTTTGTTGTTTACATACTACCATACTAGTATCCTTTGAGCAATACTATTTCTTTATTCTTGAGTAAGTAGCATAGTCAATAATTGAATAATGCTTTTTTCGAATGCCTTTCTGCCATCAAAAAAAGAACTGCCTCATAGATATATCTATAAAGCAGTTCTTGATTCACTTTGTCGTAGAAAGACAGATTATAAAATAATGTTTTTCTGATTTCCTGCTAAATATGCGTCAATATTGTCAAAGACAATGACAGCACGTTTTTCCATAGATTCTTGTGTCGCAAAAGCAACGTGCGGCGTGACAATCGTATTCTTGGAATGAAGGAGCGGATGATTGGTATCCAGCGGCGGTTCATTTTCAAATACGTCAATGCCGGCACCGGCAATTTTACCGCTGTTGAGCGCATCAGCCAATGCTTGGGAATCTACTACAGGGCCGCGGGCTTCGTTGACAAGGAATGCTGTCGGTTTCATATAGGAAATCGTTTCTGCATTAATCAAGCCGCGGGATTTATCTGTAACCGGGCAATGCAGTGATACGATATCTGCCTGTTCCATCATTTCTTTCATGGGCAGATAGGTGATCAAATCCGTATTGGCTTTATGAGAGAAGCCGTTGTACGCAATAACTTTTGCCCCAAATGCATGAACGAGTTCTGCAACGCGATGGCCAATAGCCCCTGTTCCTACAAGCGCAACTGTTTTTCCTTCCAATTCGTTGCCAATAAATCCGGCTTTCGTACCACCGGCACGGCAGGCAGCGTCTACTTGCGGCACATAGCGCAGCAAATCCAGCATCATGGCAATCGTCAATTCTGCAACGGCTACTGTGGAATAGCCGGAAGCATTGCTGACTTTGATGCCTTTTGCCTTAGCTGCATCCAACGCAACATGGTCTACACCGGTAAAAGCAACATCAATGTATTTCAAGTTCAGGCAGGCATTGATAACTTCTGCTTTCAGCGGCATATTGGCAATAATAAGAATATCAGCGTCTTTTGCTTCTTCGATCTGTACCGATACATCGTCATTGCGTTCATACGCTGCAAATTCATAGCCTTTTGTCTGCAGCGGTTTGACATACGAATCCAACAGTTCCTGACTAATCCCCAGTGATTCCAATAATACAATTTTCATCATTTCAATCCCCTTTCATAATGGAAATTCTGCTTCTTTCATTATACGCATATTTGAGAAATATGTAAGGTCTTATCTTAAAGGGATATAGATACCTACTCTGTATGCACAAAAAGTATTTTTATATTTACATGATTATAATATTTTCAATGACAGCCCCAGTATATCCACCAATTCTTCAATAGACGATGCCCCTACTTTTTCAGCGGCCTTGCAGGCAATGACGGCGCACGCCCGCGCATCATCCAATGCTTGGTGATGATGAAACTGAAATCCCAGGAAACCAGCTACGGTATCTAACTTATGATTGCGCAAATCAGGCCAAACCTTACGGGAAATTTCTACGGTGCAGGCATATTTCGCCGCAGGCGTATCCAACTGGTAGGTCTTAATCAAACTGCGCAGCACGCGCGTATCAAATACAGCATAGTGGGCCAGTAAAATCTGTCCCTCCAAACGAGGCCGTATGTCATTCCACAACGCATCAAATTTGGGTTTATCCGCGACTTGGTCCGGCGTAATGCCGTGAATCCGCACATTGTCCGGCGAAAAGACCATAAACGGCGGTTTGATGAGGGTATAGGCTTCGTTGACGCATGCATGGTCATGAATCGTAACTGCTGCCAGCGAACATGCACTATTAGCATATTTATTAGCTGTTTCGAAATCAATAGCCGTAAAATTTAACATCATTTATCTCCT
>DJEN01000018.1:20912-28359 GCA_002431345.1 Megasphaera sp. UBA5897
CTTATCGTTTTGACAATATATTCTATGTTTTCGGTATACTCAAATCGCTGTTTATTATATAGTAAATGTGCATATATATCAATATTATATGCTCAGGACGCATCTGTTCCTATACATCCCATATTTTCGTTACATCCAATAATAAACCTAAAAGATTAAATTTATTAGACAAAATTTGACACAAAACAGGTATTATACGGTATACTAAACATAAAACCCATGAGAAAGGAAGAGACCCATATTGAAACACTGGAAAGAAAGAAACCTCTTTGTACGTCTGGGACTGACCGCAGCAGGTACTTTAATCCTATGTATACTGCTCTTCCAATTAAACATTACGGTTCCCATGATGGTACTGGTTTCTGTAATGCTCTTTCTGACAGTCCTAGCAGGTAAAGCAGAAGGTGCGGTTTGCGGCGCCTTGTCTGCAGGGTATTCCTGTTTTTTCTTTTCTACATATTACCAAAATCTCATCCAATACACCTATCAAAATAAAATAAACATGGTCGTCATATTGGTTTCGTTACTTTTAAATTTTGTACTGGCCAGCGTGCTGCGGCAAAGACAGCAAACGGTTCAACAGCTGCAGGAAATAAAAAGGCGGCATCTCCAAAAAATAAGCCGGAAATGGCGAAAACAGGCTGAGCAAGATCCGCTGACAGGCTTGTATAACCGCTGGGGCGGCGACAACCGAATGGAAATATATTTTGCTAACTATGCAGGCAAACCGGCAGCATTGGCAGAAATGGATATTGATAATTTCAAACATTTTAACGATATGTTTGGTCATGAAGTGGGCGACATGGTGTTACAAGATTTGAGCAATCGAATAAAGAGTCATTTTAGCCCGGGAATCATTCCTATCCGCAACGGCGGTGATGAATTCCAACTGTTTTTTCCTGACTGCAAACGAGACATGGTACAGTCTCAGCTGGAGTCCTTCATTCAAAAAGATTTTCGAATTGTTTACAATGATTTAAATTTAACATATCACGTTTCCATCGGCTACGCCATAGCGCCGGAACAAGCGTCTTCTGTTGCTGAACTGTGTCGAAAAGCAGATATTGCTCTGTATCACATCAAAGAAAACGGGAAGAATGGGATAGCTGCCTATCATTCCCGCATGGGCAATGAAAGTCGATACCGGTATGGATTTAACATGTTAGATCTTTCTGCCGGATTGCCCGTTGCTGTTCTTATTTATCGGGACAATGCAGAAGAAGAAATTTTATTTGGCACAGCACCGCTCTTTCGTCTCTTTGACTGTGCGAATATGGAAGAGTTTATGGATTATACCGGCGGGACATTTCGAAATATGGTTCACCCAGACGATATAGAGGAAGTGGAAAAATCAATTGCACAGCAGATTCAGAAAAACAGCAATCAAATCGATTATGCGGCGTACCGCATCATAACTAAAACCGGCAAAATCCGCCAAATATATGACATAGGCAGACGCGTTCACAATCCGTATTATGGCGATATATTTTATGTTGTACTATACGAAAAACAAGAACAACTACCGCCGCATGACATCTCTGCGCAAACGATTAGCCACAACGAGGACGGATGCTAAACCTTCTGTTTAACCTGTCTTTTTACCTTTCTGCATCATTATCTTATACTACACCGAGGGCGCTATGAATACACCTGCTTCTTATACCATTCAACTGCATACCCATACGCTGACATATGAACTGACCCGCAAAGCGGTAAAAAACATCAATCTCCGCATCCGCAGTGACGGCTCTGTCCATGTATCTGCCGCGCCGCGGGTTCCTTTAGCTCAAATAGAAACGTTTTTGCAAAAGAACAGTGCTTTTATTATTCATGCAATAGACGAAATGAAAAAACTGCGGGAGACAATGCCATTTTTGACGTTATGCGACGGCAGTACACTGTATTTGGCAGGGACTGCCTATACACTGGACGTCCGGTTCGGTCTTCACAATACAGTCCGCCGCAGCGGCAAAACCGTATATATGGAAATTACCGAAAATACACCGGCTATACGCCAGCAATTATACCATAAACTGTTGCAGCAAGAGGGAAAACGGCTTTTTCCTGCCAGTGCAGCACGCGTATTTCCCCAGCTATCCGACTATCCCATTGAAATGCCGGCTCTCCGTCAGCGTATTATGCGTTCCCGCTGGGGTTCCTGCATGCCCCTCAAGGGCATTATTACCATGAATACATATCTGGCAATTATGCCGGAATCCATTATTGACCATGTCATGCTTCACGAATTGTGCCATCTCATTCACCCCAACCATTCCAAGCATTTTTATAACGTCATGACAATGATTATGCCGGACTGGAAAGAACGAAAAGCTGCCATGTCTGCATATCTTCCCTATTGTGTATGATAAAAGTTTTTAGTTTTTTGTTTGAAGTTTGAAGAAAATAAATCATAATACGGCAAACGATACTCTCAAAACAGTACAGTAAAAGAGCAGCAACAAAATGAATTCCCCCTTCTCATTTTGTTGCTGCTCTTTGTTTACATATCGTATATATTTTATTTATCCAGAAATTTTTTGCTGATAGGCGTACGTCTGTTCCAACACCGATTTTCCGGCAATCCCCGGTTTTGTCATTTCTTCCGGCGATAAAATAATATCCATCTGTTCTTTCGTCAAATAGCCATGTTCCAAAATAATATCCCGAATCGGCCGTCCTGTGGCATAGGCTTCTTTCGCAAGCAACGATGACCGTTCGTAGCCAATATGAGGAAGCAATGCTGTCACGATACCCACACTGTGGTCAATCCAATGTTTGCAGGCTTCCCGATTGGCTTGCAACCCTTGCAATAGATACATATTAAATGCATGAACAGCATTCGTTAAGTACTGCATGGAATGGAATAAATTGAATGCCATAACCGGTTCCATGACATTGAGTTCAAACTGGCCGTTTTCTACGCCCATGCTAATAGCCAAATCATTGCCAATAACCTGGTAGCAAGTCTGATCTAACACTTCAGCCATGACGGGATTGACCTTGCCGGGCATAATAGAAGAGCCAGGCTGCCGTGCCGGCAGTTTCAATTCATTTAAGCCGCAGCGCGGGCCGGATGCCATGAGGCGGAAATCGTTGGCCATTTTGATAAGCATCAAAGCTGTCGCTTTCATACTGCCTGATACTTCGGCAAAAATATCTGTGTTGTTTGTCATATCAATCAAGTTGCGAGCTGTAACAAAAATTTCTCCTGTCAATGCAGACAATTTAGCAGCTACCGATTTAATATATTCCGGTTCTGCATTCAAACCCGTACCGACAGCCGTGCCGCCCATGTTGATAACATGCACGCCTTCCAATGATTTTTCAATCCGTTTTCTGCCGCGATGTACTGCCGATGCATAGGCTCCCATTTCCTGTCCCAGTGTAATCGGCACGGCATCCTGCAAATGCGTACGTCCCATTTTTAACACATCATGAAATTCATCGGCTTTTTCGTCCAATCCGTCTTCCAGTTCCCGCAGGGCATCCGCCAATTTTTTACCTTTCATAATCAAGCATACTTTAATGCTGGTAGGAAATACGTCATTCGTAGACTGTGCCATATTGGCATGGTTGTTCGGAGATACAATATCATACCGTCCTTTAGGTTTGCCAAGAATTTCCAGTGCCCGATTGCACAGTACTTCGTTCATGTTCATATTGACAGAAGTACCTGCACCGCCTTGGATAGGATCTACAGGGAACTGGTCAAGCCACTGACCAGCAATAATTTCACTGGCAGCCTGTACCAATGCATTGCCAATCGTTGCATCCAGACGGCCTGTTGACATATTCGCCAAGGCAGAAGCTTTTTTGACCATTGCCATGGCTTTTATGAAATCCGGATCTAGATGGTCTCCTGTAATATGGAAATTTTCCATCGCACGCATTGTTTGTACACCATAATACGCGTTGTCCGGTACATTCATTTCACCTAAAAAGTCATGTTCTGTTCTCATAATATCCTCCCACATGTTGCAGCAAACTCAATTTTGTATACAGTATGCAATGTACACGAAAAAACCATTTTATCTAACTCTTTCTTCATAGTATTTCAAACCTTTTTCAAGATTCTATATACAAAAAGACGCTGCTAAAGCCTAAGCTTTAACAGCGCCCTTGCCGTACGTACTATGAATTTAGCTATATCATAGACGATTCACGCACACCTGTCAATAGTTGCCTTCTATCGGTTACATTTATTTTAGAATAACAACAAAAAAATAAATTATTTTCTGCTAAAAGCTGTTTGAAACAACCGCAAATCCTATTTATCCTCTACATGCAGCTGCAGTACATCCGGTCGTGCATAATGCCCGCATGCATCAAATTCCATCCGGCTGGCAGCTACTGCGTCCATGTCCAGCTCTGCATACAAAATATCTTCCGTATCCCATACAGGGCCTGCCACTTCATGACCATACGGATCAATAATCGAACTGCCGCCGCGGCATACTGTATCCGGTAATTTTTCTATTTCTTCAGGATAGGCAAGCGTGTCGGGATACATGGCTTTGGTAAAAAACATATCACAATTAATGACGTAGCAATGCCCTTCAATAGCAATATGCCGAACCGTATCCTGCCATTCTTTATTGTCATTGGTATTCGGCGCAATATATATGGTAATGCCTTTTTGATACAATGCGGCGCGCGCCAGCGGCATATAGCTTTCCCAGCAAATTAAACTGCCGACCGGTCCCCACGGCGTCTGACCTACAGAGAAATATCCCCGATCAGCATCGCCCCATACGACCCGTTCCGAGCCTGTCGGTTTCAATTTGCGATGGCAAAAAACAAGTTCTCCTTCTGGTGAAAAAAGCAGATTCGAGTTGTACAATGTAGCTGTCACGGCATCCCGTTCTGATATGCCCACACTAAGCCATGCCTTGGCACGGCGTGCCGCTTCTCCTAATTGCTTCGTTTCCGGTCCCGGTACGACAACAGAATTATCATAATACAGCTTCCAATCCCTGCGGCCGCCTGCATCCCGCGCACCGACAGAAAAGCCAAAAGACATTCCATACGGGTAACCGGGAATACACAATTCCGGAAATACGATACATTCTGCCTGCTGCTGTTGACAAGTTTCAATCAAAGAAATCACTTTTTCAAGACTTTTCTTTTTGTCAAACATGACAGGCGCAGCCTGTACAACAGCTATTTTGCATGTTTTCTTTATATCCTGCATATAGTTCACCCCTATCTAAACTTATACTATGTATACTATCATACAAAGCCGCATGCAAACAATAAAAATATAATATAGTCAAGGCTAAATATAAAAATCATTATGCAGTTGGTACTGCAGTTTTACCAGTTTATCTACATAATAGTCAGTGTACAAAAAACATTCTTATAAATCATAAATTTAGAAAAAAAAACAATTGACAAATTCACATAAAATCCATATAATAATAGAGTACTTGCCACTATAGCTCAGCTGGCAGAGCATCTCATTCGTAATGAGAGGGTCGTAGGTTCAAATCCTATTAGTGGCTCCATTGATTAGTGACTCCTATTATCAATTAATAGGGGTCGCTTTTTTTATGCCTAAACCACTACAAAGAAATCAAAATACCCCTTCATAAATCTTTTCTATTGCTTCTGCTCCTTTTTCTTTCAATACTGCCGTTTGTGCTTCACAAGCATAATGTCGTGGCATTGCGTCATCACTCCATCCCCCCTGTTGTTTGATAGCGTCAAAGGGAACCTGCTGTATAAAAAGTTGCGTAGCAAAAGCATGGCGGAATGAATGCGTACTTATGTCTTCTCGTATTCCTGCTTTTTTTATCCATCCTTTTATTGTTCGATGGAAGTTTCGGTATTCTTCTTTTTTGTTTTGTCGCTTTTGAGATATACTCTATAATTACAAATATATGTTCGACATTAAGATAAAAAAGAAAGAGCCATAGACAAAGATTCTTGTCTTCTTCTATGGTTCCCATAATCAATCAATAATCAATTCATTTGTTCTTTATGCTCTTTTCGCTGTGTGTCAAATCACAATACCCCTATGGGGGGGCGATAAGAGAGCAAGAATTTACATATATGCTCGCATAGATTTTTTACAATTTTTGATGTTCATTCCTGCCTGTCTTTCTCTGTGTACAGTTGACATGTACGGCAAGTATCATGTAAAATGATACACAAGGCACTACAATCAACGGTAGGCGGTTCTTGTGTTCCTCATTCTGTATAGAATGGGGGTGATGATTATGTATAATTTGTTCATCATGTTATATATTTTTATGATGCTCCTAATTATCTTAATTGTTGTTTTAAAACGCAAATAAACCGCCCTTACTAGCGTCCAAACTATGATGGCGGTTTATTTACTAAAATTATAGGGACACTAGAACCGTTTATCGTTGTAGTGTCTTTTTCTATGCTTATTATAGCCTGTGAACCTGTGTAACGTCAAGTAGTTTTCTGTGTGTCTTATATGCCACGCCTTAGCGAGAATGTATGTTCGTAAAAAAATAAAGGGTAGTAAATGCTCATCATTCTTTCCATGAATACATTTTTTATCATTTCCCTTTTGTTTCTTTCATATTTTCCACTCTAAGCCCTCATTATCCCCATGCCTATATAATTTATCATAGACACGTATAAAAAGCCCTTACAACGGAAAATAAAGCATTATTTCATTTGTAATCCTCAAAAACAATAATTACTCTCACTATAGTATGCTGTCAATTTTATTGACGTAATTCTTCGTAATGAGAGGGTCGTAGGTTCAAATCCTATTAGTGGCTCCAAATGAAAAAAAACTTCTATCCATGATGAATGGATGGAAGTTTTTTTATGTCCAAATCATTTCATTTATAGTTTTGAACTTATCTTTACAGGAATTTCTTTCATTGTTTCGTATCCATTGACATGTACACCTACATCCATGTAAAATAATATCCAAGGCACTGCAATCAACGGTAGGCGGTTCTTGTGTTCCTCATTCTGTATAGAATGGGGGTGATGATTATGTATAATTTGTTCATCATGTTATATATTTTTATGATGTTACTGATTGTGCTAATTGTTGTTTTAAAACGCAAATAAACCGCCCACTCTAGTTCCCCAACTATGACGGCGGTTTATTTAAATTGCTATATGGGACACTAGAACCGTTTATCGTTGCAGTGTCTTTTTCTATGTTTATTATAGTCTGTTATCCTGTATAACGTCAAGTGGTTTCTCGTGTATCTTACACAACATGTCTCAATGGGAATATATATTCGAAAAAGTACTCATTTGTTATTTGGAAAATTCTTATATCCAAATCATTTCATTTATAGTTTTGAACTTATCTTTACAGGAATTTTTTCATTGTTTCGTATCTGTTGACACGTACACCTACATCCATGTAAAATAATATCCAAGGCACTGCAATCAACGGTAGGCGGTTCTTGTGTTCCTCATTCTGTATAGAATGGGGGTGATGATTATG
>DJEN01000019.1:0-5088 GCA_002431345.1 Megasphaera sp. UBA5897
ACTGCCTTTTTCACAGCTTCATATTCACGGACAGGCTTTCCCTTTTGCCAAGCTATTTGTTCCATCTTTGAGCACCAATCCAACATTGTTTTTATACTTGATTCATCGCTTAAACAATCAATATATCCGGCACTTCGGTCAAGTTTAATGCGGATAGCAACATCATACTGTTTTTTTCTCTTTTGCGCCCACACTCTGGCAGCACTTTGATAACTAATAACAGGCAATACAGATTGGGGATCATATACTAGTTTTTCTGCTAAGTGACAAATATCCCTAGGCGTAGTTGTCGTCTGTGCACTAGCCCTGCGTTTTTCTCTCGACCAAGAGTATACTGTTCCATTTATATCTGCTGTCATGCATACTTGCGGCCAATTATATTGGGGCACATAGGCTCCATCTCCCTGTGGCATATATACAGTACGCACTTCATCCATAGAAAATTGCCGTGGGTTTACTTCGGTTATAGGAATGCCTGATAAAAAGCCACTAATGCCAATAGAAATAGCTTCTAAAATAGAGGTTTTACCCTTCCCATTTTCTCCAATAATTAAATTAAATCCTTTTTTGAAAGATAATTGACATGTTTCAATTCCTTTAAAATTTTCTATGGTTACTGTTTTTATGTACACACTATATACCCCCTTTCTTATTCAATATTCTGCATAGTCAACGGGTGGTGTTCCAATCCATATACATATCACAAGAGTTTACTCTTTCTTCTTCCGATGAACAATCAACGCCTTATCTGCCCACTCAAAAAAATACGGTTCGCAGTCATACACTTTTGAATTGTCAAGATAGTGTTCTATCAATTCACTGACTGTGCCAGGTCTATATCCCATGGGATTATACATATCGCTCAATGCATATTCGTTTTCCGTTTTTACAGCGTGCAAAAATTTTTTTGTTCCCGGGCAGGTTTGTTTTAGTGTTTCCAGATACGATTTGGCTTTGTCCCATTCTCCGAGTTTAAAATATAAGAGTGCCAACGACAGAAGGTAGGACGGACTGTCTTTTTCTTCTGAGTTATGTTTGTACAGTTTCAAAGCTTTCATTTCACTGCCGCTTTGGGCATAGAGGGTTATCAGCATAAAACGAATGCCTTGATTGTCGTTTTTGTTTAAGCGCAGCATTTCTTCGCCGATTTGTATGGCTCTGTTGGTAACGCCGCATTCAATGAGGGCCATCATATAATGCTGCAGCAGCCGCATATACGGACGTGTTTCAAAAACCAGCCAAAAATCACCTTTGCTGCGGTTATAAATTTGCTGTTGTTTTAGCCATTCTCTTTCTTCTTGGATGAGTGTTGGCAACGCACTTATCAAATCCAGCGGGCTTTTGGCATCTACTTCGGCCTGCGCCAGTTTGACATCCATATTATCCGGTTCCAAGGCTGCTGCTTGTGCCAAATACTCTTTCTTTTTCCGTTTTGTCGCTGTATGCTCTGCCATATCCAAATAGTCATATACATCCATGGGAACTTTCTCATCCGTATTTTGGATGGCTTCATTATACTGCATAAAAAACTCATTCATCAGTTGCTGCAGTTCTTCCTCATCTTTTGGCCCCTGCGGTACTTTTTTTGCCAAAAACTGATGAAATTCCCGAATTGCTTTTTCTGTCATGCGTGACATTATGTTCACCTCTATATTACGCCGCTCTCACGATACATATATTTTCATTTTATTACTTCACCAAGTCAATGCCTAGAATCACTGATTCCACTTGTTATTATACCATAGGCCGCTCTAATACGCTCCTTTTTTGCCCAAAACGACGCTGATAGTACGCCAAATCAGGACGATGTCAAACCAGACATTCCAGTTGCGTACATACCATGTATCCATTTGGACGCGTTCGTCGTACGTCGTATCACTGCGGCCGCTGGTCTGCCACATGCCGGTAACGCCGGGACGGACCATATAGAAATCTTCGATGTATTTGCCATAGCGGGGAACTTCATCCTGTATAATCGGCCGGGGGCCTACGAGGCTCATTTCGCCTTTGAGGACGTTGAAGAGCTGCGGCAGTTCATCCAGACTGGTTTTACGCAGGAACGCGCCGCTTTTGGTAATGCGCGGATCGTGTTTGAGTTTAAATTCTTTTTCCCATTCTTCCCTAGCTGCCGGGTCCCGTTCCAAAAGTTCTTTGAGCTTGACATCGGCATCGACACACATGCTGCGGAATTTATAGCAGTTAAATTCTTTGCCATGGCGGCCTACGCGGCGGTGTTTGAAAATGACAGGTCCCGGAGAGTCCTTGTATATCCACAAGGCAATACCGATAAGAAGCGGCGAAATGCAGACAAGTCCAATCACGGTGCTAACGATGTCAAACACGCGCTTAATGATGCGATTATATCGTACTGCCAGATTATTTTTGAAGCTAAAAGCGACAACATGCCCATCAATCAAGCTTTTCATGTCAATCGTCGCCAACGGCAAAGTTCCCATATCCGGAATAAATGATATTTTCTTGACCAAGGGCTGCAGGCGATATACGATGTTTTGTACTTCATCCGTGTTCAGCCCCGGCGCAATGACCATGACATACTGCACGCCAGTTTTTTGAATGACTCGTTCCGCATCACGAAATCCACCCAGCCACGGCATATAATCCAACACTTTCTGTTCCGGCCGATTGTCTTCCAAACAGCCAATAAAATCGTAGCCAAGTCCCGCATCCTGCTGGAGATAGTCTACAAGCAAAGCCGCTGTTTTTCCTGCCCCCATCACAAGAACAGGAACCTGCAAAGCCTGCATGTTTCCCAATACTTTTTTGACGATAAACCGCCCAATGACTAACAAAATAAAGGCACTGATACCCAACAGCCCGACAAACAGCCGTGACGTAGACGCTGCCGTATGAACTACGTATATAACAAAAATCAGCGCAGCAATAGCATAGACGCTGACTTTACATATTTCAGACATGACTTGCCAAAACTGCATGCGCCGTGTATACAGCGAATGTATCTGCATGAAGCCAATATACACCACAGGCACAATCACGTGAAAACTCAACCAGGAGAGATGAAACGGACTGGCAGATATGACGCCGTTGCGGATATGCAGAGAAAGCCATTCAGCCGCCAATACAGCCACGTAATCTACAATGACGAGTACGCAAGGCAAAATCGTTGTACTGTATTTATTTTTTATAGAAATCGTTGAATCCGTACTCTCTTTTTTGGACATATGTTGTCTCTCCTCTTTTATTTTGTCATCATTTGTTACATTATTATACCGTACTCGAGAACCTTTGTCTATGAACAGCTGCTGCAGGATGACCTGCTGTTAGGGGTATATATATAGCCGTTGAAACCATCTATCAATTCACATTGCCTATTTTATTTCTTCATGGATTTCCATCGTTTTTTTTTTTTTTGAATTTTTATACGTCATAATGTATGATAACCTTCAATCATACGCTCACGCCAGGTACTTCTGTGAATGAGACACAAAAAAACAACCGCTGCATGGCATTCGCACCATTTCTGCGGTTGTTTTTTGCTATTTTCGTATATCGGGTTGGTCTTAAAAACGCAGCATTGATTTTAAGAAGTTTTGCGTCCGTTCATTTTGCGGATGTTCAAATACTTGCTGCGGCGTACCTTCTTCTTGGATAATGCCGTCGGCCATGAAGATGACTCGGTCAGATACTTCTTTGGCAAAGGCCATTTCGTGCGTGACGATAATCATGGTCATATCGGCATCTGCCAGCTGTTTGATGGTCCGCAGTACTTCGCCGGTCAATTCCGGATCGAGAGCAGAAGTCGGTTCATCAAAAAGCATGATGTCCGGCTTCATCGCTAGGGCTCTGGCAATGGCAACACGCTGCTGCTGGCCGCCGGAAAGGCGTGATGGATATTCATCGCGTTTATCCCAAAGGCCGACTTTCTCCAGCAGTTCTTTGGCTGTCGGCATGATTTCGTCGGTTTTCATGCCTTTGACAATGCGCGGTGCTTCCAAAATATTATCCAGGACCGTCATATGAGGGAACAAGTTGAAATGCTGGAAGCACATGCCCATACGGCGGCAAATAACACGCACTTTAGCCGGCGACGCATAGACAGCCTTACCGCTGCCTGCAGGCTGACTGGCCATGGTTTCGCCGCCAACGATAATCGAACCGCCGTCAATGGTTTCCAACTGGCAAAGACAGCGCAAAAACGTACTTTTGCCGCTGCCGGACGGGCCGATGATGGAAATGACTTCCCCTTCTTCTACATGCAGCGTAACATCTTTGAGTACTTCCAAGCTGCCGAATTTTTTTCTAATTTGATTCATTTCAATAAAGCTCATGGTCTGTCTTCCTCCTTATTCATCATATACGGCATAGCGTTTTTCCAAATAGCTGAATACCTTCGTCAAAATAAAGGTAAAGAAGAGATAGAACACGGCTGCTACGATAAAGGCCGTCGTATCAAAATCACGCTGTACGATAGAACGGGTAATACGAAGAATATCATTCATCGCCAAGATGTAAACCAAAGACGTATCTTTGAGCAAGTTGATCGTTTCGTTGGCAACCGGCGGCAGCACACGTTTGACAACCTGCGGCAGGATAATGCGGCGCATGGTCTGTACATAGGTCATGCCAAGAACTTTGGCCCCTTCATACTGGCCGCGGTCGATAGATTGAATGCCGCCGCGGAAAATTTCTGCGAAATATGCGGCATAGTTGAGGACAAAAGCAATAATCGCTGCCGGAAAATCCGGTAATTTTAAGCCTTCAATGATAAAAGGCAAGCCGTAATAGATAAACAAAATCTGCAGCATGAGCGGCGTACCGCGCATGATATAAATATAGGCTCCCATGCATTTGCGCAGTGGCATAATCTTGGAAATACGGCCTATTGACATGAGTATGCCCAAAGGCAGGCTCAATACGATCGTAATCAAAAATATTTTCAGTGTGATTTGCAGGCCTACGGCAACGGCAGGCACAATGTTTAATAAATACTCCATGATGACTCCTAACCTAATTTTTTTCGTATCAAAAGACAGACAAAGGGGGCTGTCGCTCTCAAGCGATAAGCCCCTCTCACATGCAGTTTTCTCTTCAAACTTCAAACTTCAAACT
>DJEN01000019.1:5152-13592 GCA_002431345.1 Megasphaera sp. UBA5897
ACTTCAAACTTCAAACTTCAAACAGTAATTATAACGGCGTATAAAGAAAAAGGATAGCAGGCATGACGCATGCGGCAGTCTTCTTACTGTATTACTGTACTTTAATCGTAATATCTTCATTAAACCATTTCTGTGACAATTTAGTCATCGTACCGTCGGCACTCATATCTTTCAAGACGCCGTTGAGTTTTTCCTGCAGCAGCGTGTCTTCCTGCCGCATGCCGACGCCATACTGTTCATCGCCCATTTTGTCGTCAATGACTTTAAATTTCCCAGGCTTCTTGCTCATGTAGTAGCGGCCTACGACACTGTCTACCAGCAAACCGTCTATCCGGCCGACTTCCAAATCCATAAAAGCGGCAACGAAATCGCCGTATTTTTTGACATCCTGCAGGGAGTTTTTGAAATCTGCTTGTTTATCCAAAGCTTCTACAGAGCTGCTGCCTTCCTGCGTACCGATGGTTTTCCCTGCCAGACCTGCTCTATCTGTAATCGGGGAATCGGCGCGAACGACTAGAATCTGGGCGTTGTTCAAATACGGTTTGGAGAACGCGATTTGTTTGCCCCGGTCTTCCGTAATCGTAAGCCCGTTCCACAGCATATCTACTTGCTTGCTCTTAAGAGCCGCTTCCTTGCTGTCCCAGTCAATCGGCTTGAATTCTACAGGAATACCCAATCGTTTTCCCGCTTCTTTGGCCAAATCAATATCAAAGCCAACGAGTTCGCCGTTGTCATCACGGAAACCCATAGGCGGGAAATTATCATCCAAGCCAATGACGATTTTGTCCGGCAATTTTTGTTCTGCCTGTTTTTCCTGTCCTCCGCAGCCGACCAGCATAGCAGCAGCCGCTGCTGTCATCGCACCTACAGCTATCATTTTTTTTATATTCATTGTAAAGTCCTCCTCGTCTGCGAAAAGATACTACATGGAAATATCAATACCAAACCATTTTTCAGAAATCTTTGTCGACGTACCGTCATCATGCATTTCCTGCAGTACTTTGTCGAGCTTGGCTTTTAGTTCTGTATCATCTTTGCGCATGCCGACGCCGCTGGGAATGTCCGGATACCCGACATCAATGATACGAAAATCGGCTTTGTTTTTATTCATAAAATAGGCTGCCGTGGTTTTCGCTACGACGACTGCATCCACACGGCCTACTTCCAAATCCATGAACGATGTCACGTTGTCGGAATACTGCTTCAGTTCCTGGAAAGAATCCCGCAGTTCCGGTTCAGCATTAATCGCTTCCAAGCCCGTGCTTCCCTGCTGTGTACCGACAATCTTACCGGCTAAATCTGCTTTGCCCTGAATAGGGGAATCGCTGCGGACCAGCAAAATCTGCGGGCCGTTTTCATAAGGCCGGGAGAAGAGTATTTGTTTTTCCCGTTCCGGCGTAATCGACAAGCCGTTCCAAATGGCATCTATTTTTTTACTTTTTAATTCCGTTTCTTTACTGTCCCAATCAATCGGTTTGAATTCGACTTCCATCCCCAAGCGTTTGGACGCTTCTTTTGCCATATCGATATCAAACCCTACGAGTTCGCCGCTTTCATCATGAAAGCCAAAGGGCGGAAAATTGTCGTCTAAACCAATGACAATTTTATTTCGCTGTGCATTGCCAGTATCTTCGCTTTTCTTTGCACTGCCGCATCCTGCTGCCAGACAAACCGTCATAACTGCCGCTACCCCTGCGACGGCATATCGTTTCCATTCCATATGTATCGCCCCTTATTCGTGATGTCATGTGAATACATTCATCATTTTACTTTATTTCGTTAAAATATTGAAGTGTTTTCACTATACAAAATTGCCATATTATACATTAAATTTTCTCATATTCTCTGTCATTCAGCACAATACGCCGTATTACTGGCTTTTTTATGAAAGAGTCAACTTTTTTATAACGTTTTCTTCAGCAGCCTGACAGCCTATGTTTTCTCCCATAGCTGCAGCCGCTTATACTGCGCTGCGGTCATTCACAGTCTTCGTCTTTTTCTTGTTTTTCTTTTATTTTATCTATAATTTGCTGTTTGTTTTTCTTGGATAAAAACTGCAGCCGCACAGGAAGTACGGCAATACCGCCTTCTACAGCTTTGCCCAGCTCAATTTCCTGCCAATTGTCAGCAATCAAAAATATCGTTTTGTATGGCAGATAGACCAGGTTGCGTTCTTCATGAAATTGGTCGTCATAATAATCCCGCAGGGATACACACTGCCGCCGCACGATGATGCCGTTGGCTGCGACGTAGCACATCGTATCTTTTTGGCGATGCATGCGCCAAAGACAGAAAAACAGCACAGCTATATTGTCCAGCCGTTCTATCATCGTTGTTTCACTGAGCATCAGCCAAAAAAAGTACATGCCGACTGCCATAAACAGCAGCTGTATAAACACGGAATACCATTTGGAATTTTCATACTCTTTTTCTATGGTTCCACAAGCAGGAAATCGTTTCATTACGTCTTCTCGAGTCATCAGTCATTCCTTTCCAGCTGTCTGACAGCTACGACAGAGAATAACAAAAAACGAGGAACGCCTTGGCGCTCCCCGCTTGCTTGTCTCTCAGCGAGATTTTTTACTGGTCTTCGGTGCCGTCTTAATGACAACGTTGCGTCCCTCTTTGACGACCTGCAGAGAAATATCTCCTACGCCGTCTTTAAAATACGCCATTTTGATATCCAATAAGATAGAGCCGACTTTTTCCTGTAAATCATCTGTAAAAAACTGTTTGCGAAAATCGGATGCACTTTGTTTTTTAGATGGTTTCGCTGCCGCACGGTGCGGTGCTGTCTGCGGTTCATCATCCCAATCTGCGGTTTCAAAGGTAATATCTTCTTTTACGCCTTTAAACATATCTTCTAATGAGCGATTCTTAGGAATCTTATGTTTTGCCATACATGACCACCTTATTTCTTTTGATTGTCCATTTTATCTGCAGCTTCACGCATGCTGTTGAGCGTTATTTTAGAAAATTCTTCCGGTGTATTATACGTCGCTATCTTCGTAAAGCCTTTCTTGAGACGTCCCCGGTATGCAGCGATTACTTTATTGTCACGATTCATTTCGGCAATGAATATTTCCTGTCCGTCAATACCGATAAGGCGGAATTTGCCGTTCGGTGAAATTTCACGCCAGCTGCTCGTCGCGCCGTCAAACATATAGACAACGCCTGTGCGGAGATTGTCATAGAAGAACGTATCCGAATCATAGAACACAGCAATGCGGCCGATGTTTTCAGCCTGTACTCTAATTCGCCGTGTGTCATAGTTGGCATCTGTACGATAAATGCGGTATTTGTCTTTGTCTACTTCCAGTTTCATATAGACGACATTCGTTGCTGTCGAATACGCTACATCGACAATTTTGCTGTCCCGCGGCGCATCTTCAATCGGCGTATCCAGTTCTCTGTCCGGATAAATAGGGTTGTACTGTGCAATGTATACGCCGTAGCGGCCTGTTTTTTCATCGCGGCCGTGTGTCGCAAAAATAGCTAAATTGCGGTCCGGAAGCCATTCAAAGAAAGATACTTTGCGGCCGTGCAGGCTGATGCGCTGCGGTTCTCCTTTTTTTCCGGCTTCATAAATCGACACTTTATCATCGACAATCGTTGCCATAAAGCGTTTGTCATATGAGTAGTATGTCTGGCCGTTGGGTTCTGCGCCAAACCCCATAGATTCCTGCTGGTTCGTACCGCCAATATGAAAATCCGAGGCAGGAGCAAACAAAACCTGGTCCAAATACAGGTAAATGCCGGCTTGGATAAGGATGCCCAAGGCAAAGGCAAAAATAAATTTTTTAGCTTTCATGCGTACCTCCTATTTGACAATAAATGCCGTCGGAATCATGCGTTCTCCCAATAAATCCGCCGGTTTGTTGACGACCTTGCCGTTGAGGTACAATGTAGAGCTGGAGCCGCCATCCAAATTAGCCGCAATATCAGCGCCTTCTTCATAGAGAATGTTCTGCAGGTCACGCAGCGTCGCTCCTACAGAATAACCGGGCTGACGGCCATCGATAACCAAAAACAACACCGTGCCGTCTTTGCGCTGGCCAATCGCCGTACGGGGACCCACGCCCCAGCCGCCATCGCCGGACGTAATCATTTTTTTGCCGTTGACAATCAGCGCCGGGCCAAAGGAAATACCTTCCTGAATGCCCATGCTGCGGAGTTCGCCTTTGCTGTAATTGCCGGCTACGAGGTTGCCTTCTTTGTTGAAGCCAACAAATTCATTCACTTCATCATCCGTTGAATCCTGTCCCAGCAGGAATTTGCCGTCATGCAGAATAAACCCATAAGGCTGACGGCCTGTGCCTGTACCATTGGCATCATAGAAGCCGCCGGCATTGATTGCCGCTACTGCGCCGTTTCTGGTGGCAATACCGCTTGTCGTATCGCCTTTTTCATCCATGTTTTCTGCCGTCGCGATTTGTACGCGTTTCGGATCCGGGATTTCCAGCAGGAACCCTTTGAACCGGCTGGAATTGATTTCCTTCAAATTCAGCGACGTATCGGTTCTTGCTTTGAATTTAAACAGCTCTTGTTTAGGAGCTGTGCTGATACCTCCCAAAATCTTGTCAATTTCATCCTGGGAAAAGAGCCACGTAATATACTGCGGATGCCGGCTCTTGAGGATGGCACCTACGACGGTCCGCTTGATATTGTCAAACGGGCCAAAAAGGACAACAAAGGGAGATGTAATGCCAAAAAACAAGAGAAGTATGATAAAAAATTTTCCAATTTCCTTGAAGTGTTTCTTCATAGTTACCTCAAAACGAAAAGATTCAACGCATTACCGCTGTTCATACTGCGGTGTGGTAACGCGCTGTTTGAAATTGCCTATATCGACGGCGTTGCCAATCCAGATACGCTTGACGGCATAGGGATTGTCGCCTTGCTTAGCCCAGCCAGGATCCATCGTAAAGGCCAGTTTGACATGATACTTTTTGACAGCTTCTTCCACCGCTTTGTTTTCACTGCCATAGGGATAACAGAAATATTCAGATGTGATACCCAGCTGTTTCTGCAAGGATTCCTGGCTCAATTTGACTTCATTTTCCAGTGCCTGCCCCTGCATTTCGACCATGCGTTCATGCTTATAGCCATGCGATTGGATATCGATGCCGGCTTCTTTCATTTCTTTGATTTGCTGCCATGTCAAACGGGCTCCCTGGTCTGCATCATAGGTGGGAATAAATACCGTACAGACAAAGCCGTATTCCTTCATAACCGGCATGACAATGGAATACGTATCCGGATAGCCGTCATCAAAGGTCAAGACGACAGGTTTTACCGGAACCGCTTTTCCCTGCGTCATGTATTCATACAACTGCTGCATCGTAATCGGATGAAATCCATTGTCTTTGAGGAATTTCATTTGCTCCCGGAAGTGAGATTCCAATAAGACTGCATCATTATTAGGAACGTCTCCTATCATATGATACATCAGTACAGGAACACCCTGTTTAGGTACAGCCATTTCTACTTGTTCCTGCTGGTTTGCTACCGTTTTAGCGTTTTCTTCACTGCCGGGCGTACTGCCGCAGCCAGCTAAAAGGGAACAGCATATCAAGGCCATAGCGGCCAGTTTCCAAATACGCAAAACGTAAAGCCCCTTTCTTTGGAAATTATAGTTCGTTCGTGTTATATATCACGAGTTTTGACAACAGGCAAGTCTTCATGATGTCCGTCCAAAAACAGCCGGATATACCGTTCTGCATCATCACGAACGGCTTTATCCGCTTCGACAGAATGGAAGCTTACGTTCGGCGTCAGCAAAAATTCCGGCCGGGCAATCATTTTCAGCAGCATCGGACTGGGATGTTCCATAGACAAGACATCCAGGGCCGCACTGCGGATATGCCCGTCATCGACAGCATGATACAGTGCCGCTTCGTCAGCTAAGCCGCCGCGGCAGCAGTTAACAAACATAGCTCCCTGCTTCATCTGTTCAAATTGTTCGTCCTGGAAAATATACTGCGTCGTTTCGTTGAGCGGCATATGCAGTGATACGACATCACTCGTTTGGAGCAATTTGTCAAAATCAACAGGACGCACGCGATGTTCCATCATGACTTTTTCACTGACAAACGGATCGTACGCCTGTACTTTGCAACCAAACGCCTGCATGCGTGCCGCTACGGCACGGCCGACATGGCCAAAGCCGACGAGTCCGATCAGATTGCTGCTGACACGGTGAATCGGCCACTGTACGGCACCGTATTCCCAGCGGCTGTTGCTGCGGATGTCGCTTTGATATTCCGGCAGCTGGCGAATCAATGCCAAAATCATTGCGCTCGTATGGTCTGCAATATCATCGACACAATACGACGTATTGTTGATAACCATGACGCCGTGCTGATTGGCAGCTTCCAAATCCACATTATCTGAACGAGTTGATAAAATAACAATCAGTTTCAAATCGTCCAGCTGTTCTATCAATGAACCCGTAATTTTTTCAGACTTGCAAATAATGATGTCGGCATCTTCCAATCGGTCTGCCATTGTTTCTTCGTCTGTAGACGAGCAGTATTCAACGCGTGCTATATCACGCAGCCGCTCTCCAAAATCATCCTCATCTTGACGACCTGTCAAAACACTTATGTGATACATATCACAGCCCCTTTTCTTTACAAATACAACTATATCTTTTTTATGTTTTATCTCTTATATACAGATACATCTAATTATATAAC
Organism: Megasphaera sp. UBA5897; assembly: GCA_002431345.1. Taxonomy (GTDB): domain Bacteria; phylum Bacillota; class Negativicutes; order Veillonellales; family Megasphaeraceae; genus Megasphaera. Next base: position 11,851 of record DJEN01000019.1, read on the forward strand.
ACCTTTTCGTCAATACGCAAGTATATCGGTTTGCATTTGAGGAAATGCCTCAAAAAATCTCCCGTGCTGTCACGCAAATAAGACGGTCATGTAAAATGTATGCGGTCATTTACTTTTTCTTTACGCGTACCGGGAAATATTCGTGCGCATATGCCTGCAAACAGTATACAAAAGGAGCTGCAAATAAAGGCGATTGATTCGTCCATTTTTCACAGCCCCTGTTGCTATTCATTTTCTTCAAACTTCAAACCCAAAACGATGGATTGTATTTCCATTTACGCTTTAGTCTATATGATGCCGCCGGCTTTTTTCAGAAAGAATTTCCACACCGGTAACAAGAATTATAATGCCCCACAGCAGCGCGCCGGCTTCCGGCCATTTATATTGGTTCATAGCCAGTATCAGCGAAGTGCCGATGCCGCCGGCACCGACAAGCCCCAGTACAGCCGCATCCCGCAGGTTGATATCCAGGCGATACAGGACTGCTGCCGTATACGGTCCCCGCAGCTGCGGCAGCACGGCATAGCGGACAGCAGCAGCCAGCGGCATGCCCATCGCCCGATACGCTAAAAAGGGACGCATATCCATATCATCAATGGCAATAAGAAACCGTTTGGCAAGTAGTCCTATGCTGCAAACTGCAAGGGTCATGACGCCGGCAAACGGTCCCGGCCCGGTAACGCGAATCCACATCAAGCCATACACAAAGACGGGAATCGTACGAATCAGCAGCAGTACCGTCCGTGAAGCCAAGGCAATCGGCCGCGGCATCAAGCGAAAACTTGCTGTAAAGGAAAACCACGCCGCAATTATCACACCGCCCAGCGTTCCCAAAAAAGCAATGCACAACGTTTCATATACTAGATATGGTACATCATCATGCGCCAACGAAAACAGCATCGCACTGTCCGGATGCACAAGACCGCTAACAATCGCAGCAGCCGCATGCCATCCCGTCTGCTGCACAGACCACGACAGCGTCGCCAGGGAAAGAACAAGCAGTATGAAGACAGCTGCTGTCCCTGCCCGTTTCACAGCAGGCGGAATATATGCCTGCTGCGTCAAAACATGCCGCAGCCATTCACTCAGACTTTCTGCAGCAATGACGACCAGAAACAGCAAAAAAATAATCATGCCGACCTGGCTGTACTGCCGCCATGCCAGCTGTTCATTCAAAAGCAAGCCGATGCCGCCGGCACCGACATATCCCAAAATAGCAGCATGACGCACGTTGGCTTCCAACATATATAAGACATTTGTCAAATATCCCGGCAGCACCGCCGGCAAAATAGTCCGCACAAATGCTTTCCAAGAACCGCAGCCTGTCACTTCCAACGCATTGGCAGCTCGTAAATCCATGTTTTCCATATCTTCATAACCCATGCGGGTAAGAACAGCTGTCGTATATACGGTCAACGCAACAGTTCCTGCCAACGCACCCAGCCCGAGGAGAAAGGTACAAAACAAGGCTAAGATTAATGCCGGAATGGTACGAATCAAATGGACAATCGCCTTAAATGGAATACGCAGCCAGGGAAACCGGTTGATGTAGCTGTTGGCGCAAACCGCACCAATAAGCCCCAAGCAGGCTCCCAATACCGTCCCGGCAAACGACATTTGAATCGTAGCCCATAACGGCTGCAGTACTGCAGCACCATAGTCCCAGGCAGGAGGTATCATTTGACCGGCAATATCAAAAAAGCGGCTGCCCCGTTTTCCCAGCACGATTAGCGAAACATGCG
>DJEN01000084.1 GCA_002431345.1 Megasphaera sp. UBA5897
TATGATGTCCATGATATTCACACCGGAAAATTAATTGCTTCTATTGTAGAAGAACGAGACCGTAGTGACAACAGCGTTGTCAGCATGCTTAAACGCGGTACCGATGAAATGATGTCGAAGATTTTCAAGAGAAAATAACGAAATAGTTGACATTGAATTGTGTCATTTGGTATGATAAAAACGAAATAGAGAGGCGATGGAGTTCGCCTGAATGGCTTGTGCTGATGACTCCTACCTGATGGATAAAGGTAGGAGTCTTTTGTGTTGTCATGGAAAGAAGGATGCTATTATGGAAAAACTACTGGCTGTCGCACTGGGTGGCGGTATTGGTGCGGCATTACGATATGCCGTAACACTTTGGGCAAATGCGCATGGAGGAATCTCATTCCCATACGGGACCATCATTGTCAATCTAGTGGGGTCTTTTTGTATTGGTTTGCTCATGATGTTTTTTCAATCCCATGTTACTATATCGCCGTTGATTAAATTATTAGTGATTACAGGGATTCTCGGCGGGTTTACGACATTTTCTACATTTAATATGGAATGGCTGACATTGATACAGACCGGCAATGCGGCATTGGCCTTTGGCTATGGCGGCGGCACGATTGTCGGCGCCTTTTGCTGCTGCTGGCTGGGTGTGGTCACAGGGCAGCTTCTTTGGTAGAAATTAGGATGTATGTTTGTTTTATGCTATAATAAAATACAAAGCCATAAGGAGGGATAGTATGCAGAGGCAATGTATGCCGCGATTCTTTGCCATGACGGATGTTGAAAAAATCACGCCGCTTCATCCAGAATATACAGGACAAGTGCAGGCCTATTTTCATCGCTTGTTTCCTTGGAGAAAATGGCAGATTGTGCCGGATAGTAAGGACAATCCGCTGCCTGTTGATGTGGAAGTACTGTATCCGACGGCAGAAGAACCGTTTTATTTGCTGCATACGATGGGAATGAGCGCAGTTCCTATGCATTGTCCGGCTGGTACGTTGCCGCAGGGCAAAGACGTGTACAGTGAGCTGTCCTTGATTCTTCCGGCAAACTGGCCTTTTCGCCCTCATCAGCCTATCTCATTGGCAGATCCGGCGGGCTGGCCTCTTTGGCTGCTGATGGAATTAGGCAGGTTCCCCCATATGCATCATTTGTGGATGGCTTATGGGTTTGTCTTAGCCAATACGGAACAGCATACACCCTTTTCTTCCAAGGCTCCTTTTTCCGGCGTGACGATTGTCCAGTTTGAAGGAGAGCTGGGCGAAATGCCGATGCAGGATGGCCAAAAAGTAGATTTGCTGATGCCGGTGCTGCTGTATACAGAAGAATTGGCGTTGTGTGACAGCATCGGTGTCGATGCTGTTGTAGAAAAAATTATTGAAGAAACGGATGGTTCGTTTGCACTGGATGTATGCAGACAAAACACGGCCAGCCGTGACTATACAGAAAAGATTTTATAATAAGGAGCGTGTATGCCCGTTGATTACCAGTACTGCAATCATTACCCCAAAGAGTGCAGCGGAAGCATATGCTGCATATAAAGACGCGGCCAGTGCCGTATTTTTGGCAGGGCGGCAGGGCGTCAAACATCAAAAAGACCACTATGACGTGGCTGTTGATTTATCACAGACCGGATTAAACCGCATTGAAGATTGCGGCGACGAAATCGTGGTTGGTGCCATGGTGACGATGGCCGATTTAGCCGCATCTCCGCTGATGCAAGAACTGGCCGGTGGTGCCGTTTGCCGATATTTGAAAGACATACCGGCTTGTGAAGAAAAACGCCGCAGCACCTTGGGTGCGCTGGTCGCTTCCAAAATGCCTTTTTCTGTCGTGCTGCCTATTTTGTTGTCCTTGCATGTGGATGTCATGCTGCAGGATAAAGGCCGCATGAATTTGAAGGATTATTTGGGCTGCCCGCCTATGGGTGAAATGGTCACGCAGCTTGTTATTGCCAAAGAACTCGTGTATACGGCATATGGAGCGTATCGCCTGTCTGCAGCTGATGAGCCGTATTTGACAGGTGCCGTTTCGTTATATGCGGATGATTCCTGGCGGATTGTCGTCGGTGGCCGCCCGGATGCAGCGGCAATTGCTGAAAGTGCCAGCGAAGAATTGACAGAAAAAGGCATGGCTGTCAAGGAAAATGTAGCGCATTTGGCAAGTGAAGAACTGCATTTTGCCAATTATGGCACGTGTTCGGAAGCAGAACGGCGTGCCTTGACCATTGAAATGGTCCGCAAACTGATTAAAGAAGCATGGAAAGGCCATAGCAAACAATTACAAACGGTCATGAAAAAATAATGCTGTAAATAGGGAGGAACGAATATGTTTCAGGATAATCGGTGGCTTCGACTATTAAAACCAGGTATTACGGCTATTGTCGGTGCCGGTGGTAAGACAACTGTGTTGGAACGGTTAGGCAAATACGGCCATGAAGGGCATTTGCCGATTATGGTCAGCAGTACGGTGCCGATGGACAGCGCCCGTGTGGATAATGTAGAACCTTTTGACGTCATTTGTACGGATGATGTAGAAAAAGGGGAACAATTCTGTGCCGAACGCATTGCATCCGGTCATGTGCCGGCTTGGTTTCAAGGCTTGGACAGTGACGATCGGTATATAGGCCTTTCGCCCAAAGTAATTGAAAAAATTAAAGAACGGCATCCTGCCTGGTATATTTTAATTGAAGGCGACGAAGCCAAAAACAAATGGCTCAAAGCACCACTGCCTGATGATGTACCACTGCCGGAAAATTGTGATACCGTCATCGGCGTCCTCAATCTGCAAATGCTGGGAAATGCCTTGACCAGTGAAAAAGTAGAAGGCATTGATACGGCTGCCGTCATTATGGGACGTAAACAAGGGGCTGTTATTACGCCGGCTATGCTGGCAAAACTGCTCAAGCATCCTCGCGGCTTGTTCCGCGGCATGCCCTGCGAACGTGTGTTGTTCTGCACGGGATACAATGCCGTACAGCACCGCATGACAGAAGCGCTGCTGGATGATTTGGAAGATTTAGGATTGGTTGCCAGCGTATTGGCTGACGGATATCGGGAAACCTGCACGATTCGCCAATATGTAACGTATGATACGAATAAGAAGAAGTAATAAACAAAATCATGATAAAAGAAACGAGTAAAATTATAATTGGCTGCATTGCCGTTTGTCTGTTGGCTGCAGCTGGGGGAATCTGCTATCAGCGGAACCAGCAGCACCTGACACAGACAGCAGGCCATGCTGTGCCGTCTATTGTTGAACAAAAACCGGATGTTGCCTTTGTCGGCGATGATTTTTCACTGCCTCCGGCGGATAATGATAAGCCTGTGTATGACAAATACACGATTGCCGAACGGAAGGCCAAGGGGCTGCCGCTGACATACGGTAAGACCCGTGAATATTATTACGGAGATCATGTCGTGTATCTGACCTTTGACGACGGCCCAAATAAAGCCAATACCGAAAAAATTCTCCAGATACTCAAAGAAGAAAATATTCATGCGACGTTCTTCTTGACAGGACAAAATGTCCGCCTGTACCCAGACGTAGTCAAAGAGATTTATCAGTCAGGCAATGCCATCGGCGTACATTCCTATACGCATGACTACAAAAAAATATACGCCTCGCCGCAGGCATATATTGATGAACTGCTGCAGACAGATACGCTGATTTATAATGCCATTGGCGTGCGGCCGGTTATTTCGCGCGCACCCGGCGGCACGCAGGGTCATTTTACGTCGGCGTTTTGGCAGGCTATTCAGGACATTGGCTATATTGAAGTAGGTTGGAATGCATTGACAGGAGACGCAGACGGCACGGGAAAAACGGCGGAAAAAGAAATTGCTAACGTCAAAAATCAAATGGCGCTGCGGCCGTATTTACATTCGCATTTAGTTATATTAATGCATGATGCGTCCGGCCATGAAGCGACGGTAGAAGCGTTGCCGACGATTATCAGCATGCTGAAAGAACAGGGCTATACTTTCCGCGTCGTCACGACGGCAATTCCTCCGTCTTGGTAGGCGGCAGACAAAAAAAACAGAAAGTTTATCCTTGACAAAACAGGATGATTCGGTATACAATGGCGACATCAAAATTTTAAGAATTACAAAAAGGAGACCATCCAAATGAAAGTCATGTTACAACGCAAGAATACAGTTGCATATGCCTTTACATACTTTAGCTGGAGCTATTTTAGCGCTGGCTATTTGACATACCAATTTTATCGTAACATGCACATGAGAAGACAAGGATACATGGCAGCATAATCAAGAGATTGGCTGCTTCATTGGATAGACTCGGCAGGCTCATGTGAGCCTGCTTTTTTTGTAGAGAAATGGAGGACATTATGCTTAATCAAATTTCACTGTTCACAGAAAACACACAAGGGGCACTGCGCCGCATGACGCATATTTTGTCAGAAGCCAATATCAACTTATATACCATGCTGGCCAATGACAGCGCGGAATTCGGCATTATCCGCCTGATTGTTACAGAACCGGAAAAAGCCCTGAAAGTACTGCAGGATGCAGGATACCAGTGCCGCATGGACAAAGTATTGGCGATTGATATGGCGGATACACCGGGGAGCCTGGATAAAATTTTGGAAAACTTGGAAAGTGCCAACGTAGGGATTGATTACTTGTACATTTCCTACAACCGCAAAGCCTCTACACCGGTTGCCGTTTTCAAAACGAGTGAACCGGAAACAGAAACCTTTCTCCGCGGCAAGGGCTACGAACTTCTTGATTCGTTTTAACAGACTGCATACAAAAAAGCTTCCATGCTGTCATTGACAGTGTGGAAGCTTTTTTGTATGCAGTGCAGATTATACTAATTCAGCCAAATCGAGGATGAGGCGTTCTGTTTTTTCCCAGCCGAGGCAGGGGTCTGTAATCGATTTGCCGTATGTGCCTTCGCTGATTTTTTGGTTGCCGTCTTCAATATAGCTTTCAATCATCAAGCCCTTGACGAGACTGCGGATATCCGAGCACATGTGGCGGCTGTGCATGACGTCTTTGGCAATACGAATCTGTTCCATGTATTTTTTGCCGGAATTGGCGTGGTTCGTATCGACGATGACTGCCGGATTTGAAAGGCTGCGTTCGTTGTACATTTCCAAGACATGATGCAAATCTTCATAGTGATAATTAGGAAGGCTGTTGCCGAAATTGTCGACATAGCCGCGCAGAATCGCATGTGCCAGCGGGTTACCCGTAGTACGGACTTCCCAGCCGCGGAATAAAAATTCTTGGGAATGCTGGGCAGCGGCGATAGAGTTGAGCATGACGGACAAATCGCCGGACGGCGGATTTTTCATGCCGACAGGAATCCCGACGCCGCTGGCAATCATGCGGTGCAGCTGGTCTTCGACGGAACGGGCGCCGACGGCCGCATAGGAAAGCAAATCGGAAAGATAGCGGTAAATTTCCGGATACAGGATTTCTTCGGCACACGTAAAACCTGTTTCCCGGACGATGCGGGCGTTCATTTCCCGGATGGCGATAATGCCGGCTAGCATGTCTTCTTTTCCTTCCGGATCTGGCTGATGGAGCATGCCTTTGTAGCCGACACCGATGGTGCGGGGTTTGTTGGTATAGACACGGGGGACGATAAAGATTTTGTCTGCTACTTTTTCCTGAACCTTGCCGAGACGGTGAATGTAATCGACGACAGCATCTTCGTTATCGGCAGAGCAAGGGCCGATAATCAACAAAAAGCGGTCGTCTTCGCCGGTAAAAATACGTTTGATGATTTCGTCGCGCTGCTGTTTGATTTTGCGGACAGCGGCAGTAATTGGAAATTCTTCCATAAGTTCCTGCGGTGTTGGTAATTTTCTGATGAATTCAATTTGCATTCCCATAATATCCCTCCTGAAGTGGCTTTTTTTAGCACAATGGCATCCACTAAAAATTTGACTGAGTTACAGCATATTATAACACAGACTTTTTTTTTGTAAACATAAGCCTGCAGAAGTAAAACGTTTATTGTTATTGTGCTGAAAAACTTTAGCCAGATTGTATTGACAATACCTAGGCGAAAGGTATACAATGACAACAACGAATTTTTGAAATTGCACAAAGGGAGTTATCTAAATGACAAACATCTCATTCATACATGCTGCAATTGAATATGTCTTTACGTATTTTAGCTGGGGCTATCTTTATTTTAGCGCTGGCTATTTTTGCTATGACAAATTCCATACGCAGTACGTACACATGAGAAAATTTCAGCCGATAACATCGCTTAGTTCTTTTGCAGGATAAGAGAACCGTTGTAATTCACTTTTGATTGAAATAAAACCGGGCAGGCTCATGTGAGCCTGCCCGGTTTTATTATGAAGGGATGAGAAAACATGATTATTGTACTAAAACCAAACGCACCCAAAGAATTTATTGATACACTGACGACGTCCATCCGTGCCAAAGGACTGCAAATAGACATCAGCAAAGGCGCCCGCAAGACGCTGCTGGGACTTGTCGGCAATACGGCAGCTATTGATGAAGATCAGATTCGCGGCTATGAATACGTAGAAAACGTCATCCGCGTAGAAGAACCGTACAAACGGGCCAGCCGGGCATTTCATCCGGAAGACACAGTCATTCAGGTCGGCGATACACAAATCGGCGGCAAAAAACTGGCTATCATGGCAGGACCTTGCTCTATCGAATCGCCGGAACAGATTGAAGGCATTGCCCGCGATATCAAAGCGTCCGGCGCGACGATGCTGCGCGGTGGTGCGTTCAAGCCCCGTACTTCGCCGTACTCGTTCCAGGGACTGCGGGATAAAGGATTGGACATGCTCTGCAATGCCGGTAAAAAAACAGGTCTGCCTGTCGTTACGGAAATCATGTCAGCTGACAAGCTCGATCTCTTTTTGGATGATAACGTAGACATTATCCAAATCGGCGCCCGCAACATGCAGAACTTTGATTTGCTGAAAGCTGTCGGCAAAATCAACAAACCGATTCTCCTCAAACGGGGATTATGCGCGACCATTGAAGAATGGCTCATGTCGGCAGAATACATCATGGCTGGCGGTAATCATAACGTTATCTTGTGTGAACGGGGCATACGGACCTTTGAAACGTACACGAGAAATACCTTGGATTTGAGTGCAGTCCTAGCTGTCAAGCATCAAAGCCATTTGCCGGTCATTGTAGACCCCAGCCATGCTACGGGCAAACGCTGGATGGTAGAAGCCTTGGCCAAAGCGGCAGTAGCAGCCGGCGCGGACGGCATTATGGTAGAAGTACACAACGATCCGGCGAATGCTTGGTGCGATGGTGCCCAGTCGATTACGCCGCAGATGTTTGACCACTTGATGCAGTCGCTGCGGCAGATTGCGCCGATTGTCGGTAGAGAAGTATAATTAGAGAAGAAACAGCGATACATAACGGGGGTAAATTATGGAACAGGGAGACAGCAGTTTTTTTACAAACCAAACGATAGGCATTATAGGATTGGGACTGATTGGCGGTTCTTATGCCAAGGGACTGCGGCGGCTGGGTGTGCAGCGTATAGTCGCTGTTGACGTTGATGAAAATACGTTGGCACAGGCCAAGGCAGACGGCGTCATTGATGAAGGATATACGACAGGAACAGACGCGTTAAAACAAGCAGATATGCTGATTTTTTGCATGGCAGCCGATGCGATGATTGCGTTCATTGCCGCCCATGTATCTCATTTTAAAGACGATGCGCTGCTGACCGATGTGGCCGGTATTAAAGGCAATACGGCAGAACAGATACGCAGTATGCTGCCGGATGGCATGGATTTCGTGCCCGGTCATCCCATGGCAGGACGGGAAGGCAGAGGCTATGGCATGGCGCAGGCAGAAATTTTCTGCAAAGCCAATTACATTATCGTACCCATGCCGGACAATACGCCGGCTCATATCCAAATCATCCGGGACATGGCCAAAGCCTTGGGATGTGCCCATGTTGTGACTGTCAATCCGCAGGAACACGATCAGTTCATCGCCTATACGAGCAGCCTGCCCCACGTACTGGCTACGGCTCTTGTCAACAGCGATGCCATGAATCCGCTGACGAAATTTTTTGTTGCCGGCAGTTTCCGCGACGGGACACGCGTTGCCGACATTAATGCCCCCTTGTGGACGCAGTTGTTTTTGTCCAACAAAGACAACCTGTTGTATGAAATCCGCCGTTTCAGTGATTCACTGCGTGCTTTTTCAATAATGCTGGAACAGGAAGATGCTAAAAATATGACGCAGTATTTACAGCAAGCCGCTATGCGGAGAAGGGAATTAGTTCATGAAACAAATATACGTTGATTTAGGAAAAGATTCCTATACGATTACAATAGAAAACGGGCTGCTGGACCGTGCCGGAGCCTATGTGCGGAATTTGACCAAGGCACGCCATATTGCCGTTATCAGTGATGACACCGTAGACGGCTTATATGGCGGCCGCTTGGAAAATACATTGAAGCAGGCAGGATTTTCCGTACACCGCCTTGTGTTCCCTGCAGGAGAAAAAAGCAAGAACAGTGAAGAATTATTAACATTATATGCAGGACTTTCCGATGCGGGCATTACGCGCAGTGACTGTATTATTACTTTTGGCGGCGGCGTAGTAGGCGATTTGGGCGGCTTTGCAGCAGCGACATTTTTGCGGGGCATTCCGTTTATCCAGATACCGACGACGATTATTTCCCAAGTAGACAGCAGTGTGGGCGGCAAAGTGGCGATTGACCTGCCGAGCGGCAAAAACCAGGCAGGCAGTTTTTATCAGCCTAAAGGCGTACTCATTGACCCGGACTTGCTGCAGACTCTGCCCAAACGGTTTATTCACGACGGACTGGGCGAAGTAATCAAATACGGCTGCATCCAAGATGCCAAGCTGTTTGCGCTCTTGGAACAAGCCGATGACGATACGATTGCGGCGCATTGGGAAGAAATCATTGAATGCTGCTGTGCCATCAAAGCGCGCATTGTTGAACGAGATGTACTGGATTTAGGGGAACGGATGCTTCTCAATTTTGGACATACTATTGGACATGCTATTGAACGCTGCTACGGCTATGGCTACTACACGCACGGCGAAGGCGTGGCGGCAGGCATGGTCATGCTTACTGCCGTGACGGAACAGATGGGGATTACAAAGGCCGGCACGACAGCACGGCTTGCCAAGGTCGTCAAAAAATACGGACTTCCCTGCCAAGCGGCTGCGGCGGCAGACGACTTGCTGCAGTATATCAGCAACGATAAGAAAAAACGAGGCAATCAAATCACGCTGATTGTCCTGCAGGAAATCGGTAAAAGCAAACTCCTTCCCATACAGGCAGATGAATTGCCAACATATATACGAAAGGCGGATATAGAATAAATGGATATATGTATTACACCTAAAGCACTCAGCGGTACAGTATCTGTTCCGTCTTCCAAAAGCATCGGCCACAGGGATTTAATCTGTGCGGCACTGGCAGTCGGCGAAAGTATTGTTGACAATATTTCTATTTCCCAGGACATAGAAGCTACCTGCCGTGTGCTGCAGGCATTGGGGGCTCAGATAGAAGAAATACCGTCTGCTTATCCGGGGCGCACGGCTTATCGCGTGCAGGGCGGACTGCGGCAGCAGAAAAAAGCTGTTACGGCAGACTGCTGTGAGTCTGGCTCGACGCTGCGCTTTCTTATTCCCGTCGGCTTGCTTCATGACCAGACGGTTACATTCATCGGCCAGGGGAAACTTCCCAAACGGCCGTTGGACCCGTATTATCCTATCTTTGCAGAAAAACAGATAACGTATACGCTGACAGACAGCGGCCTGCCGCTGACAGTACAGGGAAAACTGCAGCCGGGCCGCTATGCCTTGGCAGGCAATGTCAGCTCTCAGTTTTTTACGGGCCTGTTGCTTGCACTGCCGCTGCTGGACGGCGATTCCGTATTGGAAAGCACGACGACGCTGGAATCCCTCAGCTATGTTACGATGACTTTGGACTGTATGGCACGCCACGGCGTGCAGGTACAGTGGGATGGCAAAAATACCTTCCATATTCCGGGAAACCAGTCGTACCGGCCAGGTGCCTATACGGTCGAAGGCGATTATTCACAGGCGGCGTTTTGGCTGTCTGCGGGACTTTTTGGCAAGCCCCTTACGTGTACGGGACTGCGGCAGCATTCCTCTCAGGGGGATGAAGCCATTGTTCACATTTTGCAGGATATGGGCGGTGCTGTTTCGTATACGGACGCAGGCGCGCAGGCTGTACCCAGTGAAACGGCCGGCAGGACTATTGACGTAGAAGACTGCCCCGATTTGGTGCCCGTCCTGACTGTCGTAGCATCCTGCAGCAGCGGCGTAACCCATATTACTCATGCGGCGAGAGTCCGGCTGAAAGAATGCGACCGTCTGCATGCTATGGCTGTCGAGCTGAACAAAATCGGCGCGCGCATTGAAGAAGAACCGGAAGGCCTTGTCATACACGGCGTGTCCGGCTTTACCGGCGGCATCGTCGATGGCTGGAACGACCATCGCGTCGCCATGGCACTGGCTGTGGCTTCGCAGCGCTGTCAGCAGCCGCTGACCATTACAGGCGCAGAATGCGTTCGCAAATCCTATCCGGCATTTTGGGAAGACTTTGCTTCCTTAGGCGGTCAATACGAACAGAAAGGGTAAGACATGAATACATTTGGCAGCAAGATAACAGTTACTATTTTTGGAGAATCCCACGGCACGGCTATCGGCGCGGTATTAGACGGGCTGCCGGCAGGAGAAGTCATCGACTGGGATGCAGTCCGTACCGAAATGGCACGGCGCGCGCCGGGAAAAAATGCCCTCTCGACGGCGCGCTCTGAAAAAGATGCCTTTACTATAGACAGCGGCTATTTTAACGGCCACACGACGGGAACCCCCCTTTGCATGCGCATCGTCAACGGCGACCATCATTCTAAAGATTATGACCAGCTGCGTCATGTGATGCGGCCCGGTCATGCCGACTACAGCGGCAAAATCCGTTATGGAGGCTATAATGATTACCGCGGCGGCGGTCATTTTTCCGGACGCCTGACAGCACCGCTGGTCTTTGCCGGAGCGGTTGCCTCTCAGATTTTGGCTCGGCACGGCGTAGTGATTGGCGCGCATATTTTACAAATTGGCAGTGTATGCGACAGAAAATTTTCCCCGCTGGGAGAAGACGCGGCATTGCTGCAAAAATTAAAAACACATACGCTGCCTGTACTCGATACCGATAAAGCCGCTGCCATGGAAGCAGAAATTCTGGCGGCAAAACAAGAACAGGATTCCATTGGCGGCCGTATTGAATGCATCATTCAGGGGTTGCCGGCAGGTATTGGAGATCCTTTCTTTGATTCTGTCGAAAGCAAGCTCAGCCAAATGATGTTTTCCATCCCGGCTATCAAAGGCATTGCCTTTGGTGATGGCTTTGATTTGGCGGCGATGCGGGCATCTCAGGCCAATGATGATTTTTATTATGACCAGCAGACTGTCAAGACACGGACAAATCATAACGGCGGCATCAACGGCGGCATTACCAACGGCATGCCGGTCGTATTCCAGCTGGCGGTCAAACCGACACCGTCCATCAGCCAGCCTCAACAAACGATTGATACGGATACGAAGCAAAACTGCACGCTGGAAATTACGGGCAGACATGACCCATGTATTGTGCAGCGGGCCGTTCCGGTTGTCGAAGCGGCAGCGGCTTGGACACTGCTGGATTTGTATTTGGGTGCGCAAAGGATGTGACACAATGGAAGAAGAGGAGTACAGCATGCCTGTAGGATGTTTTGGCACGCCCGGCTCGTACAGTTATCGGGCGATGAAAGAACATTTTGCAGGAAAATCCATACAGCCGTCCTATTATGGCCAGTTTGCCGATTTGGTGCAGGCTGTAGCCGACGGCACCGTCCGCTACGGCGTACTGCCCATTGAAAACTCCACTACAGGCGGCATTACGGAAGTATATGATTTAATACACCGGCTTAATTGCCATATTGTCGGCGAAAAATACGTCAAAGTCGAGCATCATTTGCTGACCATACCGGGCACTCGGCTGGAAGATATTCATACAGTATATTCCCATCCCCAGGGACTGGCGCAGTGCCGCAAGTATTTCAATACCCATCCGGATTGGAAGCTGCAGCCCTATTTCAGTACGTCGCAGAGTGCACAGCTGGTGCAGAACGAACAGCGTCATGATATTGCTGCTGTGGCCAACAGTACGGCAGCAGAAATGTACAATCTGACGATGCTGGAACGCAATATTAATGACAACCATACGAATTTTACTCGCTTTTTTGTCATTGCGCCGCAGGCTGAAGAACAAGAAGAGGCAGATAAAATTACACTCGTACTGACTGTGCATCATGCACCCGGTGCTTTGTATCATGTGTTGGGCCATTTCTTTTATAATGATATGAATATGACCCATTTGGAATCCCGTCCCATCGAGGGACATCCCTTTGAATATTTTTTCCATATTGATGTCATGGGGAGCCTCCAAGATCCGGGCGTAGTGCGTACGCTGCGTGCTTTGAAACGAACTTGCAAATACTTTAAAATATTAGGGAATTACCCGGCTGACACAGAAGGGATGGTGCAGAATGAAATTAGGATTAATCGGTGAAAAACTGGGACACAGCCAATCCCCGGCAATACATACCAAGCTGTTTCAGCTTTTGGGCATACAAGGTTCCTATGATCTGATTGAAATGAACCGCCGTGATGTACCCAATGAACTCATTCGTCTGAAACGGGAAGGCTATACAGGACTCAACGTAACGATTCCCTATAAAGTAGACGTTATGCCCCTTTTGGCAGATATTGCCCACGAAGCGCAGGTTATCGGTGCCGTGAATACTATTTATATGACCAGCGAAGGCGACTTTGGCTATAATACAGATTACAGCGGCTTTGGCCGGTCTCTCGACCATGCGGGAATTGCCGTCCAAGATAAAGAATGCGTCGTTTTGGGTACAGGCGGTGCAGCCCGCGCCATCGTCAAATGTTTATACGATAAAGGAGCCAGGACGATTACGATTGCCTCTCGCAATCCCCAGAAAAAAACGGAATTTGCAGCCTTTGCCAAAAATTTGAAGGGCTGCATGGTTTCCTATAAAGAACTGGCGGACAAAAAAGACGGCGATGTGCTGGTCAACTGCACGCCTGTCGGTATGTATCCGAACATAGACGCCTCACCTGTTCCTGAAACCGTTGCAGCTATGTATCCGGCCGTTGTCGATTTGATTTACAATCCCAAGACTACGCGTATTCTCCAATACGCGCAAAAACAGGGCGCCAAGACGCTGAACGGCATGTACATGCTTGTTGCCCAGGCGATTGGCTCAGAAGAAATTTGGCTGGGAAAACCGATAGAAAATGCGGTTATGGAACAAATCGCCAAAGAAATGGAAAAACAATATGAATAAAGAAAAAAACATAGTCCTTATCGGCATGCCCGGAAGCGGCAAAACGACGTTTGGCAAAGCCGTAGCCCAGCAGCTGCAGCGTCCTTTTTATGATGCCGATGACGTAGTCGTCGAACTGGAAGGAAAAACAATCCAAGACATGTTTGCTGTCAGCGAAGACTATTTCCGTGATGCCGAATCACGAGCAGTCAAAGTACTGGCAGAAAAGACAGGTATTGTGATAGCCTGCGGCGGCGGTGTCGTCAAACGGCAGAGCAATATAAAAACACTGCGGAAAACAGGCACGATTATTTTTATTGACCGCAAGCCCGAAGCGATTATTGCCGATGTCGATGCAGACAGCCGGCCGCTGCTGGCAGCAGGCAGACAAAAAATATATGACTTATATGCAGAACGGATTGCCCTGTACCGCGAGGCGGCTGACTATACGATTGCCAATGATACAGCGAGCGCAGACGTTATCAGCAAGCTCATCCATATGATAGAAACATGGTAAAATAAAAAGAGGGGCTGTAACAAAATGAGAAAATTTTAGCCCATTTTGTCACAGTCCTTTTGCTGTACTGTTTTACATATATAGCTATAGCTTGCTGTACTACGATTTATTTTCATCAAATGAGTTTAAACTGTATTAAACTATGAGGAGACATATTAATGATATATATAGGAAACGTTCCGCTGGATAATCAGATGCCCAAAATCTGTGTTCCTTTGGTCGGACAAACGCTGGACGTGTTGCAGAAAGAATGCTTGTATTTGCAGGATAAGCCCTATGATGTCGTAGAATTTCGCGCTGATTTTCTTGACGGCGTGACAGAAGAAGGCATCCTGATGCTTGCCTTGCGGGCTATACGGCAGGTACTTCCGCAGAGCCCACTGTTGTTTACCTTTCGCACAAAGCAAGAAGGCGGTGAAGCCAAACTTTTTGACTGGGACTATGCGGCGCTTTTGACGCAGGCTGTGCAGTCCGGGTGGATTGATGCGATTGATATCGAATATTTCCGCAGCCGGACATATACAGAGCCGGTCATACAACTGGCCAAAGAAAAAGGCGTGACGGTTGTCATGAGCAGCCATGATTTCAAAAAAACGCCGCCCTATGAAGAACTCGTGCAGCGGCTGCTAGGGATGAAAGAGCAGGGTGCTGATGTAGCCAAGCTCGCCTGCATGCCCCAGTGTGCTGCTGATGTCCTGACGCTGCTGCAGGCGACGAATTATGTCAAAACGCAGTATCCCGATGAACCGCTCATTACGATGTCCATGGGACAGCTGGGCGTCATCAGCCGTATCAGCGGCGAAGTATTTGGCTCTGCCATGACCTTTGGCGCAGCCAAGAAAGCATCGGCTCCGGGACAGCTGGACATAGCGGCACTGCAGCAATGCCTGCAGGTACTGCATGGTTAAAAACATAAAAAAGACGTATCACATCATCATGCGATACGTCTTTTTTGTAGTTTGTAGTTTGTAGTTTTACCACTAGTCACTACTCACTAACGGCTTCTTTAATATAAGCGATGCAGGATTTGACGGCGTCTGACTGGCCGGCGTCTTTTTTCCAGCTCATGCAGAGCGGAATGCGGCAAGATGGAGAAAGGGGTTTCCAGTGCATCGGATGACTTGTTTCTTCTTGAGGTTGATAAGAGAAAATCAGGCCGTGCGTGACAGAACCTAATAACATCTTATTATATAATGTGTTGCCTTCGCCGATGAAATGCAGGCTGTTGCGTTCTTTCTGCAGCCAATTTAGCACTAAGTTCATTTCTAAGCGCGAAGAAGGACCTAGAAGGGGGCGTTCAGCAATGTCAGCAGCCGAGATATTTTCCTGCTGCGTCAATACTGCATCGTCAGTAAAAATGCCCAATTCTTCCTGCCAAGGAAGGGGAAATACATGGATGGCAGGTTCGTCGTTTGTCGCATGCAAAGTGATAATGATATCGAGCTCTTCTTTTTGTAGCTTTTGCAACAGCGTGTCCGCATCTCCCGTATGGATTTCAAAATACACGTTTTTGTGCTGCGCTTGGAAAGCAGCCAGTATATGTGCCAGCTTGGCAGCAGCGGCAAATTCACCGCAGCCAATGTGAATCGTTCCGGACAGCCGTTCCAAAACCGTCGTAAATTCATCTTTTGTTTTATCGACGAGCGCAAGAATCTCTTCGGCTCGTTTTTTCATCAGCACGCCGTTTTCCGTGAGTGCCAGATTTTCTTTGCGGTCTAAAAGGGGGACGCCCAATTCTTCTTCCAGCTGCATAATTTGCCGGGACAGCGTAGGCTGCGT
>DJEN01000055.1:0-410 GCA_002431345.1 Megasphaera sp. UBA5897
ACCAACTGTCTCATGCCGCCGCGCAAATCTTATGCAGACCGCGTCTTTACGACAGAACTCGTTTCCTATCCGGAAATCCAGCATATTGGCAGCGATAAAGATTTTACGCCGCTCATCCAAAAAGCATTGGAATTGGGCGGCTATCCAGAAGACCGCCCCATGACCGGCATCAACGGTGGCAGTACCGTCATGACAGGCTTTGGGCACAATGCCGTCCTCTCCGTTGCCGATACCGTTATTGACGCTGTAAAAGCCGGTGCCATCAAGCATTTCTTCCTAGTCGGCGGCTGTGACGGCGCACGGCCGGGCCGCAACTATTACACAGAATTTGTCAAAAAGACACCGAATGACTCCGTAGTCCTGACCTTGGCCTGCGGCAAATACCGCTTTAATGATCTCGACCTCGGCAC
>DJEN01000055.1:512-8549 GCA_002431345.1 Megasphaera sp. UBA5897
TTGGCACTGGCAGACGCGTTCCAATGCGGCGTCAACGACCTGCCGCTGACGCTGGTCTTGTCCTGGTACGAACAAAAAGCCGTCTGCATCCTCTTGACGTTGTTGTATTTGGGCATCCAAAACATCTACCTAGGTCCCACACTGCCCGCCTTCCTGTCTCCCAACATTCTCAATTATTTGGCAGAACACTATCATATCAGCCCAGTCAGCACGCCGGATGAAGATTTGAAAAAAATTTTAGGATAACATTTTTACGGAGTGAAAAAACAAAAATCCCCGTTAGACAAACACAGTGTCTGTCTAACGGGGATTTTATTGGAATTTGTATATCCCAATGAGATATTGGTATGAATTTAGCGAGCGTTGGCTGCACCGCGGAAAATCGTGCCGCGGCTTGCGTCTACGGTTACGGTTTCGCCGTTTTCCAAGGTATCAGCTGCATGGGCAGCACCTACGATAGTCGGAATACCGAGAGTAATGGCTACAATAGCGGATTCGCTGGTAAGACCTGCTTCTTCAGAAACGATAGCGCTAGCACGTTTCATGTAGTCTACCCATTCCGGCTGTGCGTTGCGGACAACTAAAATGCAGCCGTCTTTGAAGTTCTTTTCTAAGGCTTCTTTATTTTCTGCTACGCAGACAGGGCCAATGGCGGAGTTGCGTCCAATGCCTGTGCCGCGGAGAAGTACGTCGCCAACAACCTGTACACGAATCATGTTGGTAGAGCCTGCTTTAGCAACCGGTACACCTGCTGTCAAAACGACGAGGTCGCCGGCTTTGATAAGATCATTGTCCAATGCTGCAAAAATAGCGTTGTCTACTACTTCGTCCGTATCGCTGGCTTCTTTGCCGATAACAGCTTGTACACCCCAGTTGAGCTGGAGACGGCGAACGATATTTTCGTGCGGAGAAACAGCTACTACCGGGCATTCCGGTCGGAATTTGGAAATCATCTGTGCTGTGCCGCCGCGTTCTGTCGAAGCAATGATCGCAGCTGCATGTAAATCTTCTGCAATTTTTACGACAGCTTTACCGATAGATTCCGTTGTCGTAGACGATTCAGCGTTTTCATTCTGATGTGCATCCGGTGTAAATTTACCTTCTGTAAACGTAGCTACACGAGACATCGTAGAAACAGCTTCTACCGGATACAAGCCGCCAGCCGTTTCGCCACTAAGCATGATGGCATCGGTGCCATCCAAAATCGCATTGGCAACGTCACTAGTTTCTGCACGTGTCGGACGCGGGTTATTGCACATAGATTCAAGCATCTGCGTAGCCGTAATAACCGGTTTACCTGCTGCCTGGCATTTATGAATCAGCATTTTCTGCAAGGTCGGTACTTCTTCTGCCGGTACTTCAACACCCAAGTCACCGCGGGCAACCATAATGCCGTCACTCATTTTGATGATTTCATCGATGTTGTTGACAGCTGCCTGGCATTCAATCTTAGAGATAATCTTCATATGGCTGTCATGTTTTTCCAATATTTTGCGAATCGTAACGACATCTTTGCCGCGCTGAATAAAGGAAGCGGCAATCCAGTCCATATTCATGCGGATACCAAATTCGATATCAGCAGCATCTGTTTCAGAAACAGCCGGTAAATTAATAGCAATACCCGGAACAGCTACACGTTTGCGGTCGCTCATTTTGCCGCTGTTCAAAATTTTGGTGTGAATATCTTCGCCTTCAACGCTTAATACTTCCAAGTTGACCAAGCCATCAGACAATAAAATATGGTCGCCGGCTTTAACGTCCTGCGGCAGTTCTTTATAGTTCATAGAAGAAATGGTTTCATCGCCTTCGACGTCGCGGGCTGTCAGCGTAAATTCTTTGCCAGCTTCCATCTGGATAGAACCGTTTTTAAATTTTCCCAACCGAATTTCCGGGCCTTTGGTATCCAAAAGCAGTGCAACGGGCACGCCTAATTTTTTGGATGCGGCACGAACCATATCAATGCGTTGTTTATGTTCTTCATGAGAACCATGGGAAAAATTGAAGCGGGCTACATTCATGCCTGCTTTAATCATTTTTTCAATAGTTTCCTGCGTATTGGAGCTAGGGCCAAGAGTACAAACGATTTTCGTTTTTTTCAACATGAGAAAATTCTCCTTTATCTAATTAGTTTGAGTGTAAATTTATTTTTTAGTAAATAATGCTGTGTTTTTATCTAAGGCAGTTAACAAAATCCGCGCGCTGGTAATATTGGTTGCCAAGGGAATGCAATGCACGTCACAAAGACGCAACAATGCGCTTACATCCGGTTCATGCGGCTGTGCCGTCATGGGATCTCGCAGAAAAATAACAGCAATAACTTCATCCGAAGCAATCATGCCGCCAATCTGTTGGTCGCCGCCCAATGGCCCCGGCTGCATTCTTTTTACAGTAAGACCGGTAGCTGTTTCAATTCGCTTGCCCGTTTCTCCCGTACCAACAAGCGGAAACTTTTTCAATACATCTTTATATTGAAACGCTAATTCTACCATATCTGCTTTTTTAGCATCATGGGCAATGACTGCTATATACTTTTCCATTCTTGTACCCCTTTCTACCATATCTGCAACAGCTTTGTTCCTACTGGTACGTTTTATGTCCCAGTAGGATACAATTCAATGGTATCCGATAGTTACTATCGAATACTGCCTTCTATTGAAATTGTACCGTATCCCTTTTAATAATGCAAGCGGCAACCGCTTCCGAGATACAAAACAAGCGGGATTAGTCTACCTATTTCATCCGTTTTAAAACCTCAAACCATCTGTACAGCGTTTTGCCATTATTCTCAATACTACTGTATTTTACTTAATGTATCTTCTATAGAAAGGTTGTATTTATACGCTATTTTTTATAGCATCTGCAAGAGTTTTACGCCAAAAACATAGTAAATTTCTCAACTGACAAAAAAATTATCCTTCGCATCATTTCGCATATATTACGAAACGAAGGAAGGATAATTTTGAGAATTTATTTTGTAATGCAAGCGGTATATATATGATGTACACACATCATTTCTTGTGCAAGTATGACTAATATGCCTTTTTATATGGGTCAAAACTCGTCCCGCATGATACTAGTATCCATAGCACTACCAAATACCCACGCGCTGCTGCGGCTGTACATACATGCCGTCATTTGCCGTAATATGATACACTTGATAAAATTCCGGCATAGACGACAAGGCGCCGTTGACTCGGGCGGAACCAATCGGGTGCGGATCCATTTGTATAATGAACCGTAAAATCTGCGGTGTATACTTACTGGCAAAAATAACGGCAAAATTATGATACAAATCCTTTAAAATAGTCGGATTTCCCTTGGCTATTTCCGCCGCAACCGATAAGCCGCCGCAGTCGGCAATCGCTTCACTCGTAACTAATTTGCCGTTTTCCTGCAGTTTTTCCTTGCCTACGGTGTAGCGGTCATAATAGGGAGCAAACGCGTCAGCACGTTTGCGAAATGCTTCGTAATCTGCCTTTGTCCACCAGTTTTTCATATTGCCGTCTTTATCATACTGGCAGCCATTCGTATCAAAAGCATGCGAAATTTCATGTCCAATAACTGTTCCTATGCCTCCCAAATTGGTGCCTCGCGACGCCATCACGCTATAAAACGGCGGCTGCAAAATGCCCATGGGAATAGTGATACTATTATTTTCCGGGATATAGCAAGCATTGACATCCTGTGGATCCATGCCCATCCATTTATCCGGGTTAAAGGGCCTGCCTAATAATTTTTTCTCTTGTTCATAAGCCAATCGGCCATTGTGAAGTATATTGCCCAGTAATGTGCCGCCTTGTTTGGGAGAGATCACATCTGCCATCGCATCAATCAAAGGTGTATCACCGCTAGCCGGCGCACCGACAAAAATGCGCAGTGTCTTCAATTTTTCAATCGCTTTGGCTTTTGTCTGCGGGCTCAGCCACGTATTGTACTGCAGCCGCTGTTCATAAATATCCCGTATCTGTCTAATCATCTGAGAAACATCGGCTACGGCCACAGAAGAGCCATACTGCTTCATGTAAACTTGTCCCAATTCGTAGCTCATCATATCCTGCACCATACGGCTGGCCGTTTCTTCATCACTGCGCGGCTGTTGTATACCGTACCGTTTCATCGTAAAGGTCCGCCGTATATTTCGCAGCTTGATATCCGCATACGGAGCGTAACGATGCATCACGATAAATGTCAAATAGCTTTTAAGAAGCGGCATATGCTCCTGCGTGTACATGGCATCCATGGCTTTCAGATAAGGTGCCTCAAAAAATAAAACATCTTTTTCTTTATCGAGCCCCCAAGAAACCAAGATTTTTTTACCATTCATGTGCGGCATCCATGCTTCTACATCTTTCCGCGGCACTATCTGATTGTATACAGACACATCATTTAGTTTTTCGCTGTCAGTCATTGCCGGTGCCCATGCTTGTTCCATAGCCAAAATAGCCGCAGCCTGCGTTTTTGCCGTATTCGCATCTACGCCGCTCTCTTTCAAAACGTCGGCAATATATGTTTTATACGTATTCCACAATCCTTTTTCCGGTTCTTTCTGCAAATCGTATTTGGTAAGAATCGTGTCATTGACAGAAATCCGGCTCATGTATACAGGCGCCGACGGCTTGCGGTCTACACCGTAATCAACCAGCAGGCCTTCTCCATACTTTTCTTTGAAATCGCATAATGCCTGTGTCAATTCTGCCGGGGTTTTCGCTTCTTGAATGGGTTTCAGCATCTCGTTGAGCTGAGCGCGCGACGAGGTGTTGCGTGTCTTCGTATCCATCGCGCAAGTATACAAATCAGCTATTTTTTGTTCCGGCGTCCCTTTCTCATACGTTCCCGCCTCGTATAATATATTTGNNGACATGTTACCAGATAGCTTATCAGCCATTTGCTGTACTTCGGTTTCCAGCTGCTTCGTGTTTTTTACACTTCGTTCCTGAAACCAAGACCAGCTGACTTCTGTTGGGTCTATGGTTTTGGTTTTCAATGTTTCCTGATTGACTGCTTGGTAAAAATCGTCTTTTTCTGCTATCGCCTGGCTGCTGAATCCCATTCCCAGTGTCAGTACCGTCGCCACTGCCAAAGCTGCCAAGCGGGCACCCATCGACTGCTTCACCTGCATCACCTCTCTGTCTTGTCTTATAATGCCGGATCTTTGACGCCATTGGCAGCAAAAGCTTTCGCCCTGTCGATGCAGGTACCGCACGTACCGCACGGCGTATCGCCGCCTTCATAACAGCTCCACGTCAGTTCATACGGTGCATGAAGCCGCAGTCCTTCTTTGACTACGCCGGCTTTATTCCATGCCAGCAAAGGGGCTTCCAAATGACACGTTCTGCCAGATCCTTCATAAATAGCCGTATTCATCGCCTTTTCAAATTCCGGCGTGCAGTCCGGATAAGCTCTGCCGGCTGCATCATCGGCATGAGCCCCGTAATAAATAACACCGGCCCCTACGCTGATAGCGACAGCCGCTGCATATGACAAAAACAGTCCATTGCGAAACGGCACGTACGTAGCAATCGTTCCCTGGCCGCCAATTTCAGCCCGCTGCTCTGCATACGACTCATGTTTAATATCCTGCGTGCTTTTTTGCAGCAGCGGGCAGTCACTGAGCGAAAAAGCCTGGGATAAATCCGTTTCCTGATGGGCAACATGGTAAAAAGCAGCTACCTTGCGGGCTGCTTCCAATTCTTTCGCATGCTTTTGTCCATAATATGCCGTCAGCGCCAGTACCTGGTCACTGCCGTATTTTTCAACAGCCATTGCCAGACACGTCGTCGAATCGACACCGCCGCTAAGAAGTACTACACATTCCATGATAATGTCCCCCTTTTATACGATGCATAAATGCAAAATTTTACATTGCCTTATTATACCACAATCCCCCAGGCAAAAAACACCTGGGGGAATATAGATTAGGAATGCCGCTGCATACACTGCGCTACAATCAGAAAAATACCTGCCAAAATCAGCACCATGCCAAGAGCCGTGTTCCAATGAACCGCTTCATGCATAAAAATAACATTGCAGACAACGCCAACAACAGGCACGCCTAACGACGCCACGCCTGCCTTGCTTGCTTCCATTTTCGTTAAGATGTAATTCCAAAGGAAAAAGGCCAACGCTGACGCCAAGACGCCATTATACAACAAACAGGAAACAGCCATGGGCGTCCAGGCAACTTGTCCTTGTTCAAACAGCATGGAATAGACCCATAAGAGCAATGCTCCCACAGTAATCTGCCACGTTGTATATTGAATCATCGTACACGTTTCCTGATTTTGCTGCCGATGCATGACTGTATCTTGATATTTAACAATCACTGCGGCAATAGCCCAGGCAATCGCGCCGCCAATAGTAAGCAAAAGAGCCGTCATATTTCCTGTGATTTCTACATCCATCAGCACGTACATCCCCGTCATACTGAGTACGATGCCCAAGATTTTTCGTTTTGTTAACGTTTCATGCAATATAAAATATGCCAATATACTCATCCAGACCGGCATACTATAATTCACAACCGCAACAAGTCCTGCGCCCAGCGAAGTCACGCCGATTTGAACAGCCGCATTATTCACAGCGATTTGCAACAAACCAGTCACGAAAATCCATGGCCAATACCGTTTGGGAGGAAGCGGCATGCGGCACCACAAGGAAACAGCAAGCAAAACAGCTGCCCCTATCAAAAACCGATAGCACGAAAATAAAACGGGAGGGAAAAATAAAGCAGCCTCTTTCATGACTACCCAGTTAAATCCCCAAATCATGTACAATACCAACAGTGCCTTGACCATATTATATCCTCCCTGCCTCTTTTGAAATTGATTTTATTATAAACGAGTTTGTTAAAAAAAAGAAGTACAATGCCCCCTATCCGTTGGATTGGTACTCCAACACATAGGGGGCATGAAACTATCATCTATAATTTACATGACTAAATATTTCCGTATTATCCCTGCTGTTTGTTTCTGCCAGAAGCCGTGTAAAAAATAAATGCCAGGAAAATACCGGCCAAGCAGAACCAAACAGCCAGCATCGTTGATCCTTGTTTGACAAACATATCATAATATCCTTTGATATAAATCGTAATAATCAGAAGCGGCAGAATATAGAGTAAATAGCCGCGAAGAGACGACGGCAGTTTTCGACCTTTCCCTTCATTAGCTTCGCTTAGGAAATGCTGCCAGCCCCAGCCGTTTTTCTTGACGCAAAACAGGACAAAAGCCAAACTTCCCAAAGGCAGTAAGTTGTTAGAAACGACGAAATCTTCCAAATCCAGCACACCGCTCCCCGGCCCCAACGGCTGAAAGCCGCTCCACAGATTGAAGCCCAATACGCAGGGAATACTCAAGATAACGATAAGAACACCATTGATGCTGACACTCCGCTTGCGGCTCCATCCATAGAGATCCATGCCGAAGGCAATAATGTTTTCAAATACGGCAATAACCGTCGATAAAGCGGCAAATGATAGAAAGACAAAGAACAGCATGCCCCAAATCCGGCCACCGGGCATCATCGTAAACAGATTGGGAATCGTCAGAAAAATCAAAGACGGGCCGGCATCGGGCTGAATCCCATAGGCAAAACAAGCCGGAATAATAATAAACCCTGCCATCAATGCAACAAACGTATCCAATGCCGTAATCGTCGTTGCTTCGCCGAAAAGACTGCGACCGTACGGCAAATAGGACCCAAAAATCAACATGGCACCAATCCCGACAGACAAGGTGAAAAAGGCTTGACTCATGGCAGCATAAATGACATTGCCCCAGCCGATTGTATCTATTGTTTCCCAGTTGGGAATCAGATAAAAGGCAATCCCTTTCTCAGCACCATCTAAGAACAAGGAATGAACAGCCAAAATAATCATCAAAAGCAGCAATGCCGTCATCATCCATTTGGTAATCCGTTCCACGCCTTTTTGAATGCCGAAATAACACACACCAAAACCAAGAACACACGTAACGACTGTCCAGAAAAGCATTGTCGTCGGCTCTTTCAGCATCGTACCAAAAGTCGTGCCAATAAATTGGG